>JBBSPT010000008.1:0-18664 GCA_038258515.1 Chitinophagales bacterium
GGCTCCCTGAAAATAACGCCGGGAGCTTTTCTCTCCAGGGGCATTTCATAAAGATCGCCTGTGATAGGGCCGCGTCCGTCGATAGGTTCGCCAAGAGTGTTGATGACTCTTCCGGCCAATCCATCGCCCACTTTTATTGAGGCAATTTTTCCAGTTCGGCGTACAGTACCTCCCTCCTTTATGTTCCCACTGTCACCCATGAGTACCACACCTACGTTATCTTCTTCAAGGTTAAGTGCAATTGCTCTAACTCCATTCTCAAATTCTACAAGTTCTCCCGCACTTACGTTGTTGAGTCCATAAATGCGGGCAATACCATCACCAATTTGTAATACTGTGCCTACTTCTTCAAGGTTGGCTTCCACATTAAAATTGGTCAATTGCTCACGGAGAATCGCCGAAATTTCATCTGGTTTTATATCGACCATGTTATCTGTTTTTTTTCGAGGTGCAAAAGTAAGTATTCAGATCTTTAACGGCAAAAAATCACTCAAAGAAATGCACTCACCTGCGCTGCCCGGTTCTTATATGAAAATAGTGTTTTAAGAACGCCGAATTTTGAAAAATTATCTTAGCTTATGAATGTATTCGTTGTCCTGAAATTGTTTTTTCACATCATTGAGGTCTCTTTGAATACTTGCATCTATAAGTCTTCCATCTATTTCAAGTACGAATCCACCGATGATTTTTTCATCAACTATAGACACCAGTTCCACGCTATTGATGGAGGGAGACGCTTCGATCTTTTCGATGAAAGATTTTTTTATCTCATCACTCACAGGTACCGCGGTTGTCAGCGTCAATTTGTGGATGCCCTTTATTTCATTGAATTGTAAAATAAATGACGATATAATTTCAGGCATGTTGGATTCACGGTTCTTGCTACTCAGCAACCCGATGAAAGTCTGGGTGGTTGTCGAAATTTTACCTGAAGTCAACGATTGAATGATCTTATATTTCTTATAGCCTGTGATTATCGGGCTTTTCAACATTACAATAAACTCCCGGCTTTTTTTGCAAATTGAATTCAACAAAAGCATGTCGTCATGTACCTCGTTTAATTGCTTCAGTTCCATCGCGAGATCGATCAAACTTTTTGCATAACGCCTGGCTAACCTGGGATTGTTCATGATAAAATTCTTTAACTAAGCTCAACTTTTTCGGCCAATTGCCTGATGTATTTCTCTTGTTCTTCCCTGCTTCCAAGTTCGCGTCGAAGTACTTTTTCACTAACCTCGAGTACAAGATTACCAACCTGGTTTTTCAAATCCGTGATAGCTGCCATTTTTTGCTGATTGATTGCGCCCTGCGCATCGGCAACGATCCGGTTGGTTTCCTGCCTGGCTTGTTCCTTTGCTTCCATGATTATCTTATCACGGGTTTCTTTTGCTTCCCGCATCATTACGCCTCTCTCTTCACGTGCCTTGGCTAATAAGATTTCGTTTTCATTTTTAAGGGCTGCCATTTCAGCTCTTACCTTTTCGGCAGACAGAATTGAATCATTGATATTTTTTTCTCTGTCATTCAGTGAATTTAAGATTGGCTTCCATGCATATTTTTTTAAAATGAAAAAAACAGCGAGGAAGGCTACAAGTGTCCAGATGATGAGACCGAAGGAAGGGGTAAGTAAATCCATAAATTAAATGTTGAAAATGAAAAAAAACTGCACCCGCCGCCCTGTGCTTTGCGTGCAGCTTTACGTTTGCTATTACACGAACATTGCGAGGATTCCGGCAATAACGCCGAATAAAGCAACCCCTTCAATAAGGGCCGCCGCAAGAATCATGTTAGAGCGAATGTCATTTACGGCCTCCGGCTGCCTTGCGATTGCTTCAACAGCGCCTTTACCGATTTGACCAATACCAATACCAGCTCCTACTCCTGCAAGGCCGGCACCGATAGCTCCACCTGCATTTGCCCATGGAACAGTGCTTAAAATTGTCATTAAATCCATAACTGTATTTTATACTTGATTAAAAAAAACTCTTGTATTAAAAATGAGATTAAACTATAACTGCATCTTTGAATTCATTACCGGCATGCTCGTCATGCGAGCCTTCCATTGCCTGCCCAATAAACACGGCAGTGAGGTTTGTAAAAATAAATGCCTGGATGAACGCAACTAATAACTCGATAAAATAAATGAAAACTGAGAATGCCAATGAAACCGGTGCGAACCCCCAGCCAATTCCCTGGTTCAATGCTCCAAAAATAAAGATCAGGGAAATTAGACAAATGATAATAATGTGACCGGCCAGCATGTTTGCAAACAAACGAATCATTAAAGCAAAAGGCTTCGTAAAAATCCCGAGGATCTCAACGATCACTAAAATCGGTTTAACCCACCAGGGAACATCAGGGTTAATTATATGTGCCCAATAATGTTTGTTAGTACTGAACATAATGACTACGAAAGCAATCAGCGCCAGCACCATTGTGAATGCTATATTTCCTGTAACGTTGGCTGAGCCCGGAACAAGACCAAAAAAAGTATTGATAAGAATAAAAAAGAAAACCGTTAAAAGGTAGGGCATGTATTTAGGCGACTTGTTCCCAAGATTAGGTTTTGCAACCTGATCGTTGATAAATTCTATTACAATTTCCAACGCATTTTGCATACCCGACGGCCCCCGGATTACTCCATGTCCTTCCCGGTATTTTTTAGCGACGCGGAGCATCACCCAAACAAAAAATATCAACGCAATGATCATCTGAACGACGTTGCGGGTAAGAGAAATATCATAAACAGAAACGCCCGGATCTAAAGGAATAATTTTTCCTTCAACTAATTTATAACCATCTACTTCTTCCTTATGATGAAAAGCGGAAGACATAAAAGCAGAAAATCCTTTCTGTGGTGAATATAAAATTACTGGCAATGGAATGCCTGCTTCATGCTCTACTCCATCGCTATCTTCGTAACTGAGAAAATGAAATTCATGAGCATCTTTTACGTGGCCGAAAATAACTTCGTTTGCATCAAACATTTTTTTATCACTTTCCGTTTCTTTCTCATGATTTTCCTGGGCAAATCCGTTGCTTGCAAAAAGAAATGATAAAAGGCTGAAAACCGCTACCAATAAAGATTTCATGCTTTTTAAACTCATTTTTTCTGTAAATTTTGCGCAAAGATAAGTGGTTTCGTTCATGATTAAAACCTACAGAGAAATAATTTCAAGAAAGCGTTTTTAAGATTTGCTCAATGACGGGCGGGTAATGTTCGTGCTCAAGCGCGTGAATTTTTTGCGCCAATGTGCCGGGTGTTTCCTGGTCAGATATTGAACATTTTACTTGCAATATGATTTCGCCGTGATCGTATTTTTCATCCACATAGTGAATTGTTATTCCACTCTCTTTTTCCTTAGCATTTAAAATTGCAGTATGAACTGCTTCTCCATACATTCCTTTGCCTCCGTATAATGGCAGTAAGGCAGGATGAATATTAATGATCTTATGCGCATATTCTTGGAGGAGAACTCGCGGGATCATCCATAAGAATCCGGCTAACACTATAAAATCTATCTCAAATTTTTTTAATTCCGCAACGTAACCTGTGTCAATAAATCTGTTTCTTTCAATCTGCAAAACCGGGATGCTTTCCGACATTGCAATTTGAACAACTCCTGCTCCAGCCTTGTTGGTGACAATTAATTGTACGGATGCAAAACCGGAAGTCCGAAAGTGATCGATTATTTTTTGCGCATTAGAACCTGCACCTGACGCGAAAATTGCAATTTTCTTCATGAAAAACTGGTAACGATTATAATAAATTACTATTGACTCATTCTAACGCAATATCTCTTTTTGTTTCGACAAAAATTTATTCTGCATTTTTTTCTGTCCTCTTAATAGACATGCATAACCTGAAAGGTGCAACATCATTCTGAACATCTTTTTATATTAAGGTTCTATGACAACGCAGGATTTTTATTTGCAAAAATAATGTGCGGTTTTTCTCTTGATTTTAACCAACATTCTAAAAAATAATTGGTCCGAAAAATTTTAAAATTCAACCCTCATCAAGGCAAAAAAAATTTTCGAAGATTAACAGTTTATGAACATACTGCCTTATTTTTGCAAGCATTACAGAATATCTTTTTCCATTATCATAGACCGGAAATATAGAGTATGAACCAACTCAGCAGGCCTTTTGCAAACATTGTCGTAGTCATTTTTCTTCTCGCTTTCATTTCCTTTCCCAAGTTATCAGTTGCAGCCGATGGTGAAGCTTTATTTAAAGCAAATTGTGCTGCCTGCCATAAGCCGGATAAGCCTTACGTAGGTCCGGCACTCGCCGGATCAAGAGATAGAGAGCCATCCGAAGGATGGGTGTATAAATGGATTGCCAATACCACTTCAATGGTCAACACTGATCCTTATGCCCAGAAGCTAAAGGAGGAATTTGGCGGCGTAGTGATGACAGCATTTCCCGGGCTTGCAAAAGATGAGATAGATGCTATTCTAGATTACGCAGATAGCTATAAACCACCTGCCGGTACTACAGGCACTACGGCTCAGCAGTCGACTGAGCCATCGGATAATACTATTTGGTATGGCCTGTTGACGCTGATACTGGCAATCATTGGTCTTACCCTTCTCCAGGTAAATAGCAACCTCAAAAAATTGACGGACGAGCAGGAAGGAATCCAATCCCCTCAGCCAGTTCCGTTCTACAGAAATAAAGCATACCTCTTATTAGTAGTGATAGTTTTATTTGTTTTAGGCGGTTATTTTTTAGTTCAGGGCGCAATGGGATTGGGTAGGCACCAGGGATATCAACCTGTTCAGCCAATTTATTATTCTCATAAAGTGCATGCGGGCACGAATCAGATTAGCTGTCTATATTGTCATAGCGGGGCTATGGAGAGCAAGCATGCAAATATCCCATCAGTTAATGTGTGCATGAATTGTCATATGGCCGTTAAGGAATATGGCGGTGAACCTTTGTTTCATGAGGATGGAGCAGCGGTAGATGCAACTGGCGAAATTCAAAAACTTTATAAATATGCTGGTTGGAATCCGGACCTTAAAACGTATGATAAGCCCGGAACTCCAATTGAATGGGTGCGTATTCATAGCCTGCCGGACTTTGTCTATTTCAATCATTCCCAGCATACAAATGTCGGTCATATCCAATGCCAGACCTGTCATGGTGAGATTCAGAAGATGGGAGAAGTGAAGCAATTTGCTGATCTGAGTATGGGCTGGTGCGTGAATTGCCACCGGACCACCAATGTTCAATTTGATGACGGGCATGGTCATGGAAATAAATTTTACAGTATTTACGAGAAATTTAGCCAGGAGATGAAGCAAAACAAATACGACAGTGTAACCGTGGAAATGATTGGAGGAACGGATTGCCAGAAATGTCACTATTGATAGCAGGAAAGCTTTTGCAGAAATATTTTTAATCAAAAAAAATTGGCTGTTTAGCTGATTAGCACACTAGCATATTATGGAAAAAAAGTATTGGCAAAATTTTGAAGATTATAACCAGGATGAGTCTGAACCGAAGCCGTTGAAAAATGAATTCCATAAAGAGTTGCCTCTTGAAGAACTTGCCGATGAAACAATTTTCAATGGGAAAACAGCCCGCAGGGATTTTCTAAAATATCTTGGCTTTAGCACAGCTGCGGCAACGATTGCTGCAAGTTGTGAAACACCGGTTCGCAGGTCCATTCCTTATTTGCACAAGCCGGATGATGTACTTCCCGGCGTTGCAAATTATTATGCTTCTACTTATATCGATCAGGGTGATGCAGTTCCTGTAGTGGTAAAGCAAAGAGAAGGCAGGCCGATAAAAATTGAGGGAAACGAATTGTCAAGCCTGACGGATGGCGGCACTTCTGCGCAATGTCAATCTTCTGTTTTGGATTTATATGACAGTTCCAGGTTGCGGTATCCATTAGCTCAAAAGAAGGAAGCGACATTTGAAGCAATTGATAAAATGGTTGGAGACGCCTTAAACGCCGCCGCCGGAAAGCCACTTGTTCTCCTGACATCATCGATGACATCACCCTCGGCAAAACAAATAATCGGAGAATTTCTCACTAAATATCCAGGTAGCCGTCATGTTCAGTATGATGCCGTTTCTTATAGCGGTCTGATCATGGCAAATGAAGCGTCATACGGAAAAAGAGCCATACCCGCTTACCATTTTGAAAATGCAAAAATCATTGTGAGTCTTGGGGCAGATTTTTTGGGTACCTGGCTTAGCCCCGTTGTGTTCGCAAAACAATATGCTGCCACACGCCGGATAAACGAGTCGCGGCCCGAGATGAGCAGGCACATTCAGTTTGAAAGTCATTTCAGTTTGACAGGAGCAAATGCAGATGATCGGTATGTGCATAAGCCTTCTGAAACCGGCGCAATCGCTTTAGCACTATTGGGTGCGCTTGGTGGTGGCACCTCTGCAACAGTTAGCGGTCCCGCAGGAGAAGGTGTAAAGAAAGTTGCTGCAGAATTATCGGCAAACAAAGGTGCCGCATTAGTAGTTTGTGGAAGTAATGATCCCAATGTACAAATCATAGTAAACGCAATAAATAATATAATTGAAGCCAACGGGAAAACGATTGACTGGGCTTCTACTGTAAATTATCGGCAGGGTTTGGACGCTGAAATGGCGACCCTAACCAACGATCTGAATGCAGGAAGTATAGGCGCTTTATTTGTTTACCAGGCAAACCCGGTTTATAGTTTTGTTGCGGCGGATAAGTTTGCGGAAGGATTAAAAAAATGTCCGCTTACCGTTTCTTTTACGGGAAAGATGGATGAAACTACAGAACTGTGTAAATATGTAATTCCATCTCATCATTGGCTTGAATCATGAGGTGATAGCGAACCCCAAACCGGCCATTTTTCAGTGTTGCAACCGCTCATTCATCCTTTGTTTAAAACAAGACAGTTTGAAGATTCACTATTGAAGTTGATCGGAAATCCAACTCCATTTATCGATTATTTCAGAAATCTGTGGGTTTCAAAATTAGGCAGTGTGAATGGGTTTGATGCATTTCTCCAGGATGGGATTATTGAAAAGAATATTTCTGCTTCATCCGTTATAAGTGAGGCCAAAGACACAACAAATACTTCAAACAGGTATCAACAAGCAGAGCCTGCAACTGCGCTTTCCGGCGCAAGTTTCATTGGTAATGTGGCTGACGCTTCTCAAAAAATTTCTGCAAAAAAGGGTGGCGAAACTGAACTTGTTTTATATGAAAAAGTTTCGATCGGGAATGGTAGTCATGGGAACAATGCATGGCTGCATGAATTGAGCGATCCAATTAGCCGCGCGACATGGGATAACTATGCAATGATCTCCCCTCAAATGGGCGAATCACTGTTTGGTATCAATATTTACGACAGGCGTCAATCTGATGCTTATGAAGTGAACGTTGACAAACCGGTTATGAAAGTAACTGCCAACGGAAAAACGATTGAAATTCCTGTCCTTATTATTCCGGGAACTCATCCAAATGTAATTGCCATTGCCCTGGGATATGGCAGACAAAGCAGTCAAAAAGAAAAGACGGGAGAATATATTGGAAGGGCTGCTGAGAATGTCGGAATAAACGTTTATCCCCTGACAACTTTCGATGGCACTTCAATCAGCTACGCCTCTGCAGTGACTGTGGAAAAAACAAGTAAGCAATTCCCGATAGCGAGAACGCAGCTTCATAATATTACCGAAGGAAGACCGATTGTGAGAGAAACAACGTTGAAAGACTTTAAAACAAATCCCGGTAAGCTAAACGAAGAAGAAAGAGAAGAACTCGAAAGATATGGGGAACATTTCGTACCCGATGCCACAATGTATCCTACGTATGAATATCCCGGATTAAAATGGGGCATGAGTATCGATCTGAATACTTGTATTGGATGCTCGGCCTGTACGATTGCCTGTGTTGCCGAAAATAACATTGCCATCGTTGGAAAGAAAGATGTTGCAAGAATGCAGGATATGCAATGGCTTCGCATCGATAGATACTTTACCGGTAATCCCGAGAATCCTTCCGTTGTATTCCAACCAATGCTTTGCCAGCAATGTGATAATGCTCCCTGTGAAAATGTATGCCCGGTTGCCGCCACCACACACAGCAGCGAAGGCTTGAATCAAATGATTTATAACAGGTGTATTGGTACAAAATATTGTGCAAACAACTGTCCTTACAAAGTGCGTCGTTTCAATTGGGCTGATTTCCGTGGAGCAGACGCCTTCCCTGATAATCAACGTGGAATCATTTCTAATGCCACCGCAGATTTAGACGATGAACTCACCCGGTTGGTAATCAACCCAGATGTCACTGTTCGCTCGAGAGGTGTTATGGAAAAATGCACGTTCTGTATTCAGCGCATCCAGGAAGGTAAGCTTCATGCAAAAATTGAGAACAGGCCGCTAAAAGATCTCGAAGTAAAAACAGCATGTATGCAGGCTTGTCCGACACAGGCGATAATGTTTGGAAATGTGAATGATAAAACGACCAGGATTTCAGAGCTTCGATTGAGAGAGCAGAAAGAAAGGAAATATTATGTGCTTGAGGAGTTGCATGTGTTGAGCAATGTGAACTACCTGGTAAAAGTCAGGAACACAGATCACGAAGTCGGTGATATAAAAGAAGAACATCATTCATAGAGATAAGAGGTTAGAAGTTAATCCAAATAATCATTCTGTAGCTAAAAGCTAACAACGTATGTCATTATTAAAATACGAATCGCAACTGAGGGAGCCTTTGGTAGATGGCGATAAAAATTATCATCAAACGACTGAAGACATTATCGGCCCAATTGAAACCAGGCCCACGATGTTGTGGTGGATCGGCTTTTCATTGTCATTGCTTTTATTAGCTTTTGGTGTGTACTCTGTGTATCGTGAGGTTGTCTATGGCATAGGCCAATGGAACTTGAATCACACAATCGGCTGGGGATGGGATATTACAAACTTTGTTTGGTGGATTGGTATCGGTCATGCCGGAACGCTAATTTCAGCAATCCTTTTGTTATTCCGCCAGGGATGGAGAACCGGGGTTAACAGGGCTGCAGAAGCTATGACGATTTTCGCAGTTATTTGTGCAGGCCAGTTTCCGATCTTCCATATGGGACGTGTTTGGGTTGGTTTTTATGTGATGCCATATCCTAATTCACGCGGTCCATTATGGCCTAATTTCAACTCTGCTTTATTGTGGGACGTGTTTGCAGTGTCCACTTACTTTACCGTGTCGTTATTATTCTGGTATTCAGGTTTGCTACCGGACCTTGCCACCGTGCGGGACCGGGCGAAAACTAAATTCAGAAAGATGTTTTACGGCCTTACATCTTTTGGCTGGACGGGCAGCACAAAACATTGGCAGCGCCACGAAAGCCTTTCACTTGTTTTGGCAGGGTTGGCTACTCCATTGGTACTCTCCGTACATACGATAGTATCCTTCGATTTTGCCACTTCCGTCATTCCAGGATGGCATACTACTATTTTTCCTCCTTACTTTGTTGCAGGGGCTATTTTTTCGGGTTTTGCCATGGTGCAATCGCTGTTGATTGTAACCCGTAAAGTTCTTCACCTCGAAGAATATATAACGGTGGGCCACATTGAAGCGATGAATAAAGTAATTGTTTTAACTGGCTCTATTGTGGGCTGTGCTTACCTGACAGAACTGTTTGTTGCCTGGTATAGCGGAAACCAATATGAATGGTGGGCCTTCAGGCAAAACCGTGTGAACCTTTTTAGTCCTTACGGCTGGGCATATTATGGAATGATGTTCTGTAACGTTGTGTCACCGCAGTTATTCTGGTCAAAAAAACTGAGAAGGAATGTTACGTTTACATTCTTCATGTCCGTATTGATAAATGTGGGGATGTGGTTTGAAAGATTTGTCATCATTGTCACGTCTATTTATCGCGATTTCCTTCCATCATCATGGAGTACATACTATAGCCCATCAATTTGGGAGGTTGGATTTTTTCTCGGCACCTTCGGTTTATTCTTTACCTGCTATTTTCTTTTTGCTAAATTTTTCCCGGTGATTGCACTTGCCGAGATCAAGGCAATATTGAAGACGAGTGGAGAAAACTATAAGAAAAAAATGACACCAGTGGAGAAGATGGACTCAGAAAAATTTTATATCGAGGAAGTGGAACATGCACATTAGTAACTGTTATGGCTGGAATGTGAGGAATTGGCAAATAACATAATTTTTATAAAAGCCCTGCTGAGTGGGGTTTGGGAGGAAATAATATGAAAAAAAAGTTTGTTGTTGGAAGTTTCGATGATGAAAAGGTTTTATTTCCGGCTATCAAGAATGTGAGAAGAGCCGGCTATAAAATTCATGATGTGTACACACCATTTCCGATTCACGGACTTGATCACGCCATGGGCCTACGCGAAACGAGCCTTCATACTGTTGGTTTTATTTTTGGCATCACAGGTACCGCAATCGCTGTGGGAGGGATGGGATGGATATTTACAGTTGACTGGCCTTTGAATATTGGCGGCAAACCGCATTTTCCTCTGCCGGCATTTATTCCCATAACCTTTGAACTTACTGTATTACTCTCGGCCGTAGGAATGATGATGACCTTTTGCTGGCTTTGTAAAATGATGCCGGGAGTTAAAAAGCATCACTTTAATCTACGATCGACTGACGACCTGATGACAATGGTGATTGAATGCACGCCCAAGTCAAATACTGCCGAAATAGAAAGCTTTTTGCAAAACAATGGAGCGATAGACATAAACGTGCAGGAGGCAGAACCCGGTTGGTGGTTTGGTCGCTATGATCGCGAACAAAAATTGTATCAGACCGAAGAGGTTGGTTATTGAAATAAGTGGGTCCGTTTTAAACCGATAATTGATGGAGATTATTATTAGGATTATGAAAAAAATTAAAATTCAAGTTGCTGTAGCGCTTGCAATCTTCATAACACTTGCACAGAGTTGCGGCAGCAAACGTGAGCCCGGTAAAACGTACATGCCTGACATGGCCTATAGCCGGACTTATGAAGCTTATGATGCTACCGATCTGAATGATCATGGAATTAATTTTATTCCTTATCCGGTGGAAGGAACTATTAAAAAAGGTGATCTTCTGCCCTATTCTCTGGTGAATGACTCAAATGGATACAGGATGAGCGCCGAGGTGAAAGATCCTTTGCCCCCTCTTGATAATGCTCAGATGGCGGAAGCCGAAAGATTATTTAATGTGAATTGTGCAATTTGCCATGGCCCCAAGTTGGATGCACAGGGTCCGTTGGCTACAGGGGGTAAAATTCCTGCAGTTGCAAATCTTACTGTAGAACAATATGTCGCCATGCCTGTAGGTACCATGTTCCATTCCATCACATATGGTAAAGGTTACATGGGCAGCTATGCTTCTCAGTTGACCCGAAAGCAGCGGTGGATGGTGATTCAATATGTAAAGGCCAAGCAAAATAAGACGATTGGTGCACCAGGTCCAGCGAAGGGCGATTCAACCAGTGGAACCGCACGTGAACCTGATTCTACAATGTCTAAGAAATAGAAATATAAATAAAAAGCATTTTTGATGAACGCTCAGTATGTAACACCTTCAGGATACAAAAAATGGTCGGCCGGACTTATGATCATTGGACTCCTAACATTAATTTGCGGAGTTATATTTTTAAATCCAACTGCGGGTGCTCACGGAGAAAATTTGAACAGCACACGTTTTTGGGCTGTACTACTTCAGAATAGTCTTTATTGGCTGATGCTGGTTAACACTGGTACGTTTTTTATCGCTATTACCGTATTGGCCATGGGTGGTTGGCAGGCTGCAATGCGCAGGGTCCCTGAGGCCATTGCTTCAGTGTTGCCCGTGATGGGTGTTTTGACTCTCGTGATTATTCTGGCAATTGTTTTTGGAAACCGAACTGACATTTATCCGTGGCTTGATAAAGAAATTGTGAAAAACGATCACGTGCTTAGCGGAAAGTCTGCTTTTTTAAATCCGACTTTTTACACCATAGCGTCGGTAATTTGTATTGGAGTGTGGGCTTATGCCGGGAAAAAGTTGCAAGACCTTAGTTTGGAAACAGATGCAATGGGAACTCTGGATTATGAGGCTGGCAGAACCTGGTTAAATAAAAACATGTCCTGGTCTGCATTCTTCATCGTATTTTTTGTGCTGACTGTAGGTTCAACCATCCCATGGCTATGGCTAATGAGCATCGATCCTCATTGGTTCAGCACCATGTATAGCTGGTACACCTTCGCAAGCACATTTGTTGCCGGCATGGCGCTCATCACCATCTTCGTCATTTATTTTAAGAACCAGGGCCAACTGGAATTCGTAACAGAGGAACATTTGCAGGATCTTGGTAAATTTATTTTTGCGTTTTCAATTTTCTGGACATACCTGTGGTTTGATCAGTTTATGCTAATTTGGTATGGCAACATTCCCGAAGAAACAATTTATTTTAAGATTCGTGCTCAGGGACCCTACCGCGGATTGTTTATCCTAAATCTCGTGTTGAATTTTGTATGCCCTATTTTGATTCTCATGAAAAAGGCGCCTAAAAGGAATTATACATTAATGACCTTCATGTGTGTGCTCATAATATTTGGTCATTGGATTGATTTTTACCAGATGGTGATGCCTGGAACGGTAAAGTTTAATCCGCACTT
This sequence comes from Chitinophagales bacterium, assembly GCA_038258515.1. Lineage (GTDB taxonomy): Bacteria > Bacteroidota > Bacteroidia > Chitinophagales > Chitinophagaceae > Ginsengibacter. Next base: position 12,632 of record JBBSPT010000008.1, read on the forward strand.
AAGCTGGTATGAGTTTGGAATCACTTTCGGATTTGTCGGCATTATAATGTGGGGCGTTGGCCGGTTTGCAGCAAAAGCTCCTATGACAGGAATAAACAATCCGTTTCTCAAAGAAAGCATTATTCATCATGCATAATACTTGCGTATGCCTTTCCTGAAATGGTGTATTTAAAACCGTATGTAAATATCTTTTTTAGATTTAAAAAACAGCCCCGATAAAAAATTTTTAATCATTTCAAAAGTATCTTTGCTCTTCTGCCAGATTGAATTGTAAGGAAAATTAAAGAACCATGAATGACTTTTTTTTGATAGCGATAATCGTGCTGATTTTTCTGGTGATTTTCCAGATATCAAAAGCAAGCGAGTATGTGAGCATTTTAAAAGGGGAAGAAAAGTCCAGGAAACAAAACAACAGAATTAATGGATTTCTCATGATCGGATTTTTGATCCTGGGACTTATCGGAGTTTGGTGGTGTAACAAACTCTATTACCCCAAAACTTTATTTCCGCAAGGCTCCGCATCGGCAGAAGGAAAAAGTATTGACACTATGATGCTGATCACGCTGGCAATCATTGGCTTGATGTTTTTCGTAACTCAAATTTTGCTTTTTTGGTTTTCTTTCAGATACCAGGAAACAGATAAACGTAAGGCTTTTTATTACCCTCACAATAATACACTGGAGCTCATATGGACGGGTATACCAGCCATTGTACTTACAATACTGGTTGTGTTCGGGTTAAAGTATTGGTTCAAGTTTACTTCAGATGCACCGAAGGATTCCCAGGTGGTGGAGATAACAGGGCACCAATTCGGTTGGGAAATTCGATACCCGGGGCGCGACGGGGTCCTTGGCAGAAAGAATTTTAAACTTACTGATCCGGCAAAAAATAATTCGCTGGGAGTTGATTGGTCCGATCCTGCGAGCCATGATGATATACATGTTCCTACTACCATGCATGTAGTGGTGAACAAGCCGGTTAAACTTGTCATCAACGCCCAGGATGTGATACATGATGTAGGTCTTCCACATTTTCGAATGAAGATGGATGCAGTGCCCGGTACTCCGACAACACTCTGGTTTACCCCCATTCTGACAACTGAACAGATGAAAGAAAAAACCGGCAATCCAAATTTTGTTTACGAAATTTCCTGCGACCAGATGTGTGGTAAGGGACACTTTACTATGAGAGGAGTTGTAGTGGTAGAATCGCAGCAAAATTTTGATCAATATATGGCTACCCAAAAGCCTGAATACTACCTGGCTTTTCCTGAAATGGATCCTAGTAAGGCGCCTGCGCCAACGACTGATTCAACGAAAACGATCGCTCAGAATTTGAACGACGCCCAAAAATAAAATTTAGCCTTAGGCTTAAAAAAATATCATTATGAATCACGACGAAGTTTCGCATGAACAACCCCTGGTAGTGCACGATCTTGGGCATGAGGCTCATGTGCATCATCATAAGGAATCTTTTATCACAAAATATGTCTTTAGTCAGGATCATAAAATGATCTCGAAGCAATTCCTGATTACCGGAATGATTTGGGCTACGATTGGAGGATTGTTTTCGGTAATTTTCAGGTTGCAGTTAGGTTATCCCGATCAAACTTTTCCTTTCCTGGAAGACCTATTAGGGCGGTGGGCTCAAGGCGGTAAACTTGACACTGAATTTTATTATGCCCTGGTTACGATGCACGGAACTATCCTTGTCTTTTTTGTATTGACTGCGGGACTGAGCGGCACATTCGCTAATTTCCTTGTTCCCCTTCAGGTGGGTGCCAGGGATATGGCCTCACCATTTCTCAACATGTTATCGTACTGGTTTTTCTTTACAGCTTCTATAGTGATGTTGGCATCGCTCTTTTTACAGACAGGCCCAGCCAGTGGCGGATGGACTATTTATCCGCCTTTAAGTGCGTTACATGATGCCATGGATGGCTCGAGAGCAGGGATGGACTATTGGTTGATCAGTATGTCATTGTTCATCATTTCACAATTGCTTGCGGGCTTAAACTACATTTCTACCATTCTCAATATGCGCACGAAGGGCATGAGCATGACAAGGCTGCCGCTTACTATATGGGCGCTCTTCTTTACTGCAGTGTTGGGTGTCTTAACTTTCCCTGTGTTATTGTCCGCTTGTATTTTGCTGCTGTTTGATCGCAACCTTGGCACGAGTTTTTTCCTGAGCGATATAGTAATTGCAGGAAAGATTTTACCAAATGAAGGCGGAAGCCCTATCCTGTTTCAACATTTGTTCTGGTTCCTTGGACATCCTGAAGTGTATATAATTGCCTTGCCTGCGATGGGCATTGCTTCGGAAGTAATTTCAATTAATTCCCGTAAACCAATTTTCGGATATATGGCTATGGTTGGATCGTTATTCGCCATTGCATCCTTGTCTTTTATGGTGTGGGCCCACCATATGTTTGTCACAGGCATGAATCCTTTCCTTGGATCGTTCTTTGTGCTTCTGACATTACTGATTGCGGTGCCGTCGGCAATTAAAGTGTTTAACTGGCTGACAACATTGTGGCGGGGAAATATCCGTTTCACTCCGGCAATGCTTTTTGCAATTGGCTTTGTAAGTTTGTTTATTTCCGGTGGGTTAACGGGCATTTTTGTCGGTAATTCATCTCTCGATATTCATGTGCACGACACATATTTTGTAATTGCTCATTTCCATCTTGTAATGGGGGTAGCTTCCATATTTGGGATGTTTGCCGGTATCTATCATTGGTATCCAAAAATGTATGGAAGATATCTGAACAATACTTTGGGCTACATTCACTTTTGGATTTCTATGATTGGAGCCTACCTGATTTTCTGGCCAATGCACTACGAAGGCCTGGCAGGGATGCCGCGCCGTTATTATGACTTCTCTAACTGGGAATCTTTCAACATGTTTGCAGGCCTAAATGAATTTATCAGTGTTGTTGCATTGATCGTTTTTGCCACTCAACTTCTATTTATACTAAATTATTTTTATTCAATTTTTAAAGGAAGAAAACTTACTACTCAAAATCCATGGGGCGCAAACACATTGGAATGGACTACGCCTATTAATCCCGGGCATGGTAACTGGCCGGGCGAAATTCCGGAAGTTTATCGCTGGCCTTATGATTATGGTAAAGACGGAAGAGATTTTATTCCGCAGACAGAGCCGGTCGGAGAAAACGAATCCAGGCACTAAATAGCGGGTATTAATTAAGAATTTATGTAATTTTTATTTGAAGATGCCCTGACCTGTCGGGGCATTTTTAAAATTTGATTTCATTAATGAATAAAGCAATCGCGGTTATGCCAAACTCAGCTTCTCTTGCTGTGGCAAGTAAAGTGAAGGACTATTTTCAGCTCATGAAATTTACCTTGAGTTTCACCGTAGTGTTTAGCTGCGTTGTTTGCTATCTTTTGGCTCCAAATATTGAGTTCAATTTCATTTCTGTTTTTATTTTATTTGTCGCGGGCCTCCTTATAACGGGAGCTGCTAATGCAATTAACCAGGCAATTGAAAAAGATACTGATGCATTAATGAAACGAACTGCATCGAGGCCAGTAGCATCGGGCCGGATGGCTGTAAAAGAAGCAGGCACATTTGCTTTGATTTCCGGAAGCGCCGGTGTGCTGATCATGCTTTTCTATTTCAATTTCCTTAGCGCCTTGATTTCTTTAGTAAGCTTGTTATTATATGCTTTCGTTTACACTCCGCTTAAAAAAATAAATTCAATTGCAGTGCTGGTCGGAGCATTTCCGGGAGCATTGCCCTGCCTCATAGGCTGGACGGCAGCGACCAATTCACTCAACGAAGGCGGAGGATGGGTTTTGTTCCTGATCATGTTCCTTTGGCAGTTTCCTCATTTTTGGGCGATCGCCTGGGTGGCTCACAAAGATTATGAAAGGGCTGGTTTTAAATTATTGCCTGCCGCTGCGGGCCCAACACAGTTTACCGCCGTGCAAACCGTTATTTATTCAATGCTTATGATTCCGGTTGGAATGTTGCCCTATTATTTTAATATTGGAGGAGTTTTTTCATTTTGGGTTTTGTTAGCGAGTAATTTGGGCATGGTTGCGGTTAGCATTATCTTATTGGTTAGGCGGGATGTGAAGTCAGCGAGAAGAGTGATGTTCAGCTCATACTTTTACCTTATGATCGTATTCCTGGCGTTATTATTAGATCACTAAAAGATGCGCTTTTGATAATGTAAAAAAATTTGAAAAAGTCAACGACTGATAACTTATGATAGCTGTGATGAAAGAGCAAAAAAACAGGATACATCCTCACAAATTCACCTTGTGGATTGGGTTAGCTAGCATTGTAATGATGTTTGCAGGACTGACGAGTGCCTATCTCATAAAGCGCAATCTTACTAACTGGATTTCGTTCGAAATTCCCTTGATTTTTTGGTATTCAACCGCTGTAATTATTGCCAGCAGTTTTACCATTTTGATTAGCCGCAATGCTTTTCAGGAAAGGAGAATTTCCACATATAAACGATGGCTTTTTGTTACGGTAATCCTTGGGATCGTTTTCGTCTTCATGCAATATTACGGTTTCCGCGAGTTGTGGAATAATGGATTGACGCTCACAAGAAACGTTTCTTTGTCTTTCCTGTACATCATTGTTGGTCTTCATGCACTTCATGTGCTTGGTGGTGTAGTGGCCCTTATCATTGTTTTGATAAAATCTTTTAGTAAAAGGGTTAAAACTTACAGCAGCGTGCCAATTGATCTGATGAACACCTATTGGCATTTTGTCGATTTTCTATGGATTTATTTATTGCTTTTCCTGGTCATGATCAAGTGAAAAAGATTGCGTCATTTAATGTAAATCAATGACGATTATGTAATAAGACAATTGAACTATTAATATATTTGTAAAAACCTTTAACAAGCAACACATGGAAACAGCGCTGGCACAAACCAAGACGAAACTGTGGAGCGGGGGTAGAAGCCCGTTCAATGTTAGTTATGGAAAGCTTATGATGTGGTATTTTTTAATGAGCGATTCCTTCACGTTTGGCGCATTTTTGATTTCGTATGGCACTATCCGCTTTAGTGTAAATACCTGGGCCGATCCAAACCATGTGTTTAACACGTTTCCTTTCACTGGTGAAGCAAACCTTCCGTTGGCCTTTGTGAGCCTGATGACCTTCATTCTTATCATGAGTTCCGTAACGATGGTTCTGGCAGTACATCAGGGACACTTAATGAACAGGAAAGGAGTGGAAAAATGGCTCCTGCTTACCATTGTCGGCGGGCTTGCATTTTTGGGATGCCAGGCCTGGGAGTGGACTCACCTCATTACCGGAAGGCACGAAGTATTGGTTGATGGAGTAATACAAAATTGGGGTACAACAGTTTCCCACAATCCATGGGGACCCCATGTCGAGTTTGACGGACGCTCGATAGCTACACCCGGGCCAATTGCTTTTGGCGGATACTTTTTTGGTATAACAGGTTTTCATGGCTTTCACGTTTTTTCCGGAGTAGTGATAAATGCAATAATGCTGGTAAAAACGAGATTAGGGCATTTTGAGAGAAGAGGACATTATGAAATGATTGAGAAAGCAGGACTATACTGGCACTTTGTAGATTTAGTTTGGGTGTTTGTATTCCTTTGTTTTTACCTGATTTGATCCTGGCCTATTTTTCTAAAAAATTTAAAACATCAACGCAAAAAATGTCTTACGAAACTACTACCCACCTGGTACCGAATGAGCACGATAACCAACAGGTAAAGAGAATCTGGAAAACATTTTGGGTACTCCTCATCCTCACGATGGCTGAGCTGGGACTCGGCCTTTCCATCTATACCATTCACAAGGGCCCTGATCCCAATCAAACATTGGTATTGGTTTTTAAAGGAATCGTGTGCATTCTTACACTGGCTAAAGCATTCTATATAATTTCTATTTTTATGCATCTTGGGGATGAAATCAGAAACCTCATTATGAGTATCGCTGTGCCAGCCTGTCTTTTCATTTGGTTTATTATTGCCTTCCTGTATGATGGAAATAGCTGGAAGGAATTA
>JBBSPT010000009.1:0-18382 GCA_038258515.1 Chitinophagales bacterium
AAGTCGCCATTGAAAGTAAATACTTTATATCCCGAAGAGTATTCAAGTAATTGTTTTGCCACTGAATCAATTTCTTCGATTTGAAAAACGAGTTCCATTTTTTGGCAGATTTTTGTAAAAATAGTGATCTGGAAATAATTGGTGAGTTGCGAAGATAATTGCGCCATCATGGATTTTTGTGTATTTCGTTTTCCGTTTTGTTTCTTAATTACTTAATATTTTTATACACATTCAAATCATTTTAGATTCTCCATCTATGGTGTCCAATGAGAAAAATATTGAAAGCCTCAGGGAGGTTTTAAAAAAATATTGGGGATATGAGACCTTCAGGCCAAAACAGGAAGAAGTTATCCTGTCTGTTATCAATGGACATGACACGCTTGCAATTATGCCAACCGGAGGTGGCAAATCCTTATGCTTCCAGGTGCCCGCCATGTCAAAGGAGGGATTGTGTCTTGTAATTACTCCTTTGATTGCATTAATGAAAGACCAGGTGGCAAACCTAAAACAGAAAGGCATACCTGCTTTGTCAATCTATTCCGGAATGCATTTTAGGGAAATTCTAAACACCCTGAAAAACGCAGCTTATGGTAATTTTAAGTTTTTATATGTATCCCCCGAACGCCTGGAAACTGAGCTGTTTGCTGAGTTGTTGCCAAAGATGAATATCAATCTTATCGCTGTTGATGAAGCACACTGTATTTCACAATGGGGTTATGATTTCAGGCCTAAATATCTCAAGATCGCAGAGATCAGGAGCGAACTAAAAAAGGTTCCGGTTTTAGCGCTCACCGCATCGGCCACGGTAAACGTTCAAAATGATATTTGCGATAAACTTTCTTTTAATAAAGATCATCAAAGATTTCAGGCATCATTTGAAAGAGCAAACCTTTCATACAGTGTGTTTGAAATGTCAGGAAGGCAGCAGAAAATGATTGACATTCTTATGAAGGTGCCGGGAAGCGGAATCGTTTATTGCAAAAGTCGAAAGAGAACTAAAGAGATCGCAGAGATATTACGAATAAACGGGATAGCCGCTGATCATTATCATGCAGGACTGACGAACGATGAAAGAAATAAAAAACAAGATGCCTGGCTAAACAACGGTACACGTATTATGACCTGCACAAATGCTTTTGGGATGGGGATAGATAAGCCCGATGTAAGAACAGTGATTCATTATGATATACCTGATGCGCTGGAAAACTATTACCAGGAAGCTGGTCGTGCAGGCAGGGATGGGAAAAGGGCGTACGCAGTTCTTTTCTTCAACGAATTAGAAATTGCAGCACTTCGGAAACAGGCTGACTTACGTTTTCCTTCCAGGGAAATAATTCGGAGCATTTACCAGGCCCTTGCAAATTATTTTCAATTGCCCGCGGGCACCGGTGAGAATTTATCATTTGATTTCGACATCAATGATTTTGTAAAGAAATTTAAATTTGATGTGATCCAGGTTAGTAATGTGCTGAAAATTTTAGAACAAGAGGAGTTGATTAATCACAGTGATAATTTTTTTTCTCCGTCTACTGTAGTATTCACTTCTACCAAGTCAACCTTGGAAATATTTGAAAGAAGTCATCCGCATCTTGAACCCGTCATCAAGGGATTGTTACGATCTTACGATGGCGTTTTTGATTTTCCTGCATTCATCAGGGAATCAGACCTTGCGAAATTTTTATCCCTCAACAAAGAACTTCTTAAAAGATCCTTGAATGAATTGAATGCATTTGGTATTATCGGCTATGCTCCACAGAGAGACAATCCGCAGATTATTTTTCTGGAAAACCGGGTAGCAGCCGCAAGTCTTTTTGTAAATGAAGCAAATATTTTAAAAAGGAAACACGCTTTCGAAGACCGTTTGCGTGCAATGTTGGATTACACACTCAATCGGAAAAAATGCCGAAGCAAAATGATTGGAGGTTATTTCAATGACAACGACCTTAGAAAATGTGGAGTCTGTGATAATTGTCTGCGGGAAAAACAAATTATAGTTTCAAATTCTGAATTCGATACTATCAACCGGCTTATTAAAGAAATTCTTGATGGAGGAGACTGCGGTACAAAAGCCTTGATAGCCGAAATGCCAAAGTTTTCAGAAAAGAAAATTAAAAAGGTACTTCGGTATTTGTTGGAGGAGGATATCATCTCAGTGAGTAGGGAAGGAAAAATAAAATATAATCGGCGATAAAAAAAAGGGACCAAGATAAAAATCTAGTCCCGCTTTAAAATCCAATATCCTATGAAAAACCGAGACGAATTTATCAAAAGAAATTATCATTTCAAAGCAGGCATTGCAAATTTTTATAATTTAAAGTTTTATACAGTAAAATGGGTGACGATTGAATGACGGGCAAAAAAAAAGGGACCAAGATAGAAATCTAGTCCCGCTTTAAAATCCAATATCCTATGAAAAACCGAAGCGAAGATAATGGGGAAAATACTATTTTACAAGAGTTTTGCTAAGAAAATAAAATTTAGCGTACTTCTACTTAGTGAGAATTATTTACTGGAGGGTATTGTTGATTAAAAGGTTTCGCTGAAACTGATTCAGCGACGAAGACAGGCCGATATAATCCCGATTTTTAAATCCTTTTTGTTGAAAGAAGATTTGTTTAAAGCCATTTTTTTGCAGAATTCCGGCTTCTGCCACCAAGTCCGAGCGACCCAAGCAGAGATCTCACAATCGTCGTTCCGGCGGTTCGCATCATACTTCGTATAATTGTATTATCAGCAACTTTTTCAAGAATGGATGGCTCTGGCTTTTGGGTTGTACGGCTTGTCTGTGCAGCGGCTGTTGAATTTAGAACAGCCTGCTCCAGCTTCTTGTTAAGTATCTCATATGCACTTTCACGATCAATTACCTGGCTGTATTTGCCGGAAATCTTCGATTTGGCTACGGTTTGTTCAATTTCGGCAGAAGTCAGAACGTCCATCCTGCTTTGAGGAGTAAGCATCATCGTGTGAGCGAGTGGGGTTGGAATTCCTTTTTCATTGAGAATAGTTACCATTGCTTCACCGATTCCCATTTGAGTGATGAGATCTTCCGTTTTATAGAACGTAGTTTCGGGATAGTTTTCTGCAGCCTGCTTTATTACCTTTCGATCAGAAGCCGTAAAGGCTCTTAATGCATGCTGAATTTTCAAACCCAGTTGCCCTAAGACTGAAGCGGGAATGTCCATCGGGCTTTGCGTGCAAAAGTAAATTCCAATTCCTTTCGACCGAATTAATTTAATGATGGTTTCGATTTGTTCCAGCAACGATTGTGTTGCCTCCTGGAAGATCAGATGTGCTTCATCAATAAATATGACAAGCTTAGGTTTGTCAAGGTCTCCCTCCTCGGGCATTGTTGCATAAATTTCGGCCAGCATTTGCAACATGAATGATGAAAATAACTTAGGTCTGTCCTGTAGATCAGTCACTCTTAAGATACTGATAATGCCCTTCCCGTCATCATTCATCCGCATCAGGTCCTGCACTTCAAAACTTTTTTCTCCAAAAAAGCCATCCGCTCCTTGCTGCTGCAATTCTATTACCTTTCTGAGAATAGTTCCGATCGATGTGGTGGAAATGTTTCCGTAGGTGTTTTGCAACTCCTGCTTGCCTTCGTTTGCTGCATATTGCAGTACTTTAATGAAATCCTTAAGGTCAAGGAGCGGCAATTGATTGTCATCGCAATATTTAAATAACATTGCAACAACACCGCCCTGTGTATCGTTGAGTCCTAATATTTTTGACAAGAGAATCGGGCCGAATTCAGAAACTGTTGCTCTCAGCCGGACACCTTTTTCCTTACTGAGTGATAAAAATTCCGCCGGAAAGCTGCCTGGCTGCCAATTGAGATTCAATTTTTTATAACGTTCCGATATTTTTTCGTTCAATGTACCAGGAGCTGCGATTCCGCTCAGGTCTCCCTTTATGTCCATAAGCAAGACCGGTACACTCGCATTACTAAGTCCTTCGGCAATCAATTGAAACGACTTCGTTTTTCCGGTACCTGTGGCACCGGCCAGGAGCCCATGCCGGTTAAGTGTAGAGAGTGGAAGAGCTATTTCCGCTTCCGGAATGACCTCTCCGTCCAATATTGCAGCTCCAACCTTTATTGTTTCACCTTTAAAACTATACCCGGTTTTTATTTGTTTAATAAATGATTCTTTGTTGCCCATTTTTTTTTGGGAAGTTACAAACCCAGGCTCAATTTTGTGAGAATTTTAATTTCTGCATGTTTATTGTACCGTATATAATTGTGTAAACATTTTAGATAAATCGTTTCGAAAAAATCTGAATATCTTTAATCGTAATAAAAAACTAGAAAAATGGATAACAAAAAACCTAAAATACTCTTATGTGAGGACGATCCTAATTTGGGAATGGTGCTCAAAAACTACCTGGAACTGAATGACTACGATGTCGTGCTGGAGAGAGATGGCAGGCTTGGTCTCGCCGCATTTCAGCGGGAAAAGTTTGATATCTGCATTCTGGATGTTATGATGCCAAATATGGATGGGTTTACAGTTGCGGAAGAGATTAGAAACGTTGATCCTGATATGCCGCTATTTTTCCTGAGCGCAAAAACAATGAAAGAAGATATTATCAAGGGATACAAACTCGGCGCTGATGATTATATCACCAAGCCTTTTGACAGTGATGTGCTGCTTCATAAAATAAAAGCAATTTTAAAGCGCAACGAAGAATTGCATAGAGAAGAAGCAAATGCAGAATATGATTTGGCAAGCTACCATTTCAATCCCCGGCTCCGGCAGTTATCCGTTGGAAAGGATGTACAAACACTTTCCCCAAAAGAGAATGAACTGCTCAAAATGCTTTGTGAATATAAGAATGACTTGTTGCCGAGGGAAACGGCTTTAAAAAAGATTTGGGGCAGCGATACTTACTTTAACGGGAGAAGTATGGATGTTTATATCGCGAAACTTCGTAAATATTTAAAAGGCGATTCTGATATCGAAATAGTGAATATTCATGGTAATGGATTCCGTCTTGTTGTTCAGGAATAACAGTCTTTGATTCGTTTCTATCTGTTTAGCAATAATACCGCGGCGACAATTCCCGCAGTTTCTGTCCTCAACCTCGTTGCCCCGAGGCTGATTTCCTGGAAGCCATTTTCTGTAGCACGCTGAACCTCAGACTCTGTAAAATCTCCTTCCGGGCCGATCAATGCAACAGCGGAAGAAGCGCTAATGCGCAACTGTAGTGGATTTGTCTTATTTGGGCTAATACAATGAGCAATATACTTTGATTCACAAACCGGTTGCTTTACAAAGGCGCCCATCTCCACCGGAGGCTTCAATTCCGGTATCCAACACTGCCTGCTTTGTATAATTGCGCTAATTATTATTTTTTGTAGTCTTTCCATTTTTGCGAATGACTTTTCTGTCCTTTCACACAGCAGCGGAATAATTTCTGCAACTCCTAATTCAGTTACTTTCTCTAAAAACCATTCGAACCGGGAAGTATTTTTTAATGGAGAGATTGCAATGGAAATTTTTCTGGGTGGCGCCGGAACAAGGATTTTACTCAAAATTTTTACTTCGGTTCCTTTTTTATTTGGGGTATTTATTGATGCGGTAAACAATTCACCCTTTCCATTGGTCAGTTGAACGAATTGGCCTTCATGCATTCGCAAGACTTGCGATATATGTTTAGAAGTTCCCTCTCCGAGGAAAAGATTGCCCTCTGGTGGAATGTTTGATTCAAAAAAATATGGAAGTTGCATCGGATTAAAATGGTGATTCGTCATCAAACTCACCATCATTCATTTTGCTTCCTTTTTGAATGTAAAGTTTCGCACCGTTTCCTTCTACATCAGGAACGGGTTTCCAACTTCCTCCCTGTGGAAGACTATCGCGAAAATCGTCTCCCGAGTCTTCTACGAATTTTTGAATATGCAGAAGGGCTTTCAGCTTTAACGTTTCCAACTGGCCATTTCTATGCTTGGCAATTCTCACATGGGTTTCACCTTTATTGCTTTCGCCCATCTCGTTGGTGGTGATATCATAATATTCAGGTCGGTACAGAAACATCACCATGTCTGCATCCTGCTCGATAGCACCGGACTCGCGTAAATCACTCAACTGCGGCATTTTGTTTCCCTCTTTTCTTTTTTCCACTTCACGACTCAACTGGCTAAGAGCAATGATCGGCACATTCAATTCTTTTGCAAGACCTTTTAAATCACGCGAAATGCGACTGATCTCCTGCTCCCGGTTGCTGTTTCGATTTTCTCCTGAACCGCTCATCAATTGGAGATAGTCAATAATAATCAATCCGACGTTGTGTTTGTTTTTAAGTCGCCTGCATTTTGCTCTTAATTCAAAAATATTCAGCGCAGCAGAATCATCAATATGAATCGGTGCGGATGCTAATCGCTCTATCCCTTTTTTGTAAAGTTGTTTCATTTCGTGCTCTTCCAAACGGCCCCTGGCAATTTTCTCAAGCCATATTTCACTTTCCGCGCTCAGGATTCTTTGGACAAGCTGGCCTGCACTCATCTCGAGCGAAAAGAAACCAACAACGGTCGGTTTTGTCGGATGCAATGCTGCATTCCGGGCAAGGTTGAGCGCAAACGCTGTTTTACCAACAGATGGCCTGGCAGCAAGCACTATCAAGTCACTCGGTTGCCATCCATAAGTTATGTGATCGAGCATTGCAAACCCCGTTGGCACTCCGGTAATTTCATCTTGCCTGGTGCGCAAATCTTCTATCCTTTGAATGGTTTTTACAAGTACTGTGTCAATACTCGCATAATCCTTTCTCAGGTGATTATTGGTTATTTCGAACAATTTGCTTTCAGCGTCGTCGAGCAGGTCAAACACATCTGTACTATCCTCGTATGCTTCACCGATTATTTCTCCACTTATCCTGATGAGTTCTCTTTGAATAAACTTCTGAAGAACAATTCTTGCATGTGTTTCAATGTTCGCCGATGAAACAACTGAGTTAGTAAGTTTCGTGACGTAATATGGGCCACCAATCAAATCGATTTCGTCCCTGAATTTTAGTTCTTCAACAACTGTCAGAAGATCTATTGGCGAATTTTTCTGCTGAAGTCCCTGCATGGCGCGGAAGATTCGTTGATTGGATTCAACATAAAAACATTCCGGTTTTAAAATTTCGATGATAACATCAAAGGCATTTTTCTCCAACATAATCGCTCCGAGAACTGCTTCTTCCAGTTCTTTTGCTTGCGGAGGCACTTTTCCAAACATCATGGTTCCCATCTCAAGAGAGCCACTTTTGCGCCTGGCTTTTCTATCTTTATTCAGGTTAGTAAGATCCATTTTTTTATAATAAACGCTTTCAGAAATGAGATTAAGATTGTTAAATTTTGGAAGTGATATTCATAGCGGGCGACTAAGGTAGATTACAAATTCCTATTTACGGAAATTGTGTAGCGCCTAAATTTATGCCACTTCGATTCACATTTGAAATCCCCATCAAGGATGGTTTATTCACAAGAATTACCTCTTTTTCCACAAAATAAAATAATTTTCGTCCGGCTAATCAAAGTAATTAACAACACTATGTGAAGAAAAGATTTCACTCTTTTTGTATAGAATTAGCCGAAAAATGTGTAGGCTACCAGGGCGTCTTTTTTTAAAATTTTAGATAAAATTGATCAATGCCACTCCAACACTGAATTATCCCAAACCTAACCTTTCGCTGTTTTTTTTCAATGCCAATTGCTTCTTTCTTAATTTTGATTTTTTCAAAAAAATAAGAAAGAGCAGAAATAGAAATTCATGAAAATAAGTTACGATTGGCTCCAGGATTATTTGCCAGGAGAAGCAACATTACCTGGCCGTGCTGACACTCCGGAAAAGTTGGGAGAAATTTTAACACAGGTTGGGCTGGAACTGGAAACTTTGTATTTATACGAAAATGTAAAGGGAAGCTTTGAAGGTTTAGTTGTTGGAGAAGTAATATCCTGCGAACAACATCCTGGTGCTGATAAATTAAAAATCGTAATGGTAAATATTGGAATGGGGTTAATTCTTCAGATCGTTTGTGGGGCGTCCAATGTCGAAGCGGGAAAAAAAGTAGTGTTGGCACCTGTAGGAACTACGATTTATCCGAAGAATGGAGAAGCGGTTACCATTAAAAGAGCGAAGATACGGGGGCAGGAAAGCCTTGGAATGATTTGCGCTGAAGATGAAATTGGAGTTGGAGAGGATCACTCAGGGATTGTTATTTTACCAGATGACCAGGTTCCCGGCAGCCCCATATCTCAATATTATAATTTATACTCCGACTGGATACTTGAGATTGGATTGACACCAAATCGCATTGATGCAATGAGTCACCTTGGAGTTGCAAAAGATGTTTGTGCTTATGTTGCTCATCAGCATCATGCTTCCGTTAGGCCTAAATCTCCCTATCGTGAAGATTTCAAAATCGACAACACGGACTTAGCCATGGATGTCCAAATTGAAAAGCCAGGTATCTGCCAACGCTATGCCGGGATAAGTATTTCCGGGATCTCCGTGAAACCTTCGCCTTCCTGGCTGCAAAACAGACTTCAGAGCATAGGAGTTCGGCCTGTAAATAATGTAGTGGACATCACCAATTTTATTCTTCATGAAAGCGGTCAGCCATTGCATGTTTTCGATGCAGATAGAATTACGCAAAAAAAAATCGTGATAAAAAATCTTCCTTCAAAAACTTCCTTTGTCACCCTGGATGGCAAGGAAAGATTGCTGAGTGACGAAGATATTATGATCTGTGATGGAGACGAAACTCCTATGTGTTTTGGAGGCGTTTTTGGAGGAACCGATAGCGGGGTAACAAATGACACGACTAATATTTTTATTGAAAGTGCCTGGTTCAAACCTTCAATTATTCGCCGCACTTCTTTGAGACATAAGCTGCGCACAGAAGCCGCGATCCGTTTCGAAAAGGGAGTTGATATAAGCAAAACAGTAACGGTTCTGAAAAGAGCCGCTCTATTAATGAGGGAAATTGCTGGCGGTGATTTTTCTTCCGAAATTGTTGATATTTATCCGCACCCCAAACCCCCTGTAGAAGTAATTTTAAAATTTGATTATCTGGAGAAATTAAGTGGAAAAAAATATCAGCCGGAAGCAGTTAATAACATTCTTGAAAGCCTCAACTTTTCAATTTTAGACAAAACTCCGGAAGAGCTGACAATAGCGGTTCCTTTGAGCAATCCTGATGTTACTTTACCCGCTGATGTGGTGGAGGAAATTATGCGAATTGATGGACTTGATAATATTGAGATACCATCTTCAATAAGAATCTCACCCGCGATTGAAACAAGCATTTTCGAAATCACATTGAAGGAAAAGATGGCAGGTTGGCTAACAGGGAATGGTTTCTTTGAAATTTTCACTAATTCGATTACCAATAGCAAATATTTCGATGAAGATACATTAGTGTCGGCTGTTAGGATTATCAATAGCCTCAGCGAGGATCTTGATGTGTTACGCCCCGGCATGATTCCTACAGGTCTGGAAAGTATTGCTTACAACTTAAACAGAAAAAACCAGAACCTGCAACTCTTCGAGTTTGGAAAGAAGTATGCTACTAATAGTATTGGTATCTATAAGGAACGAGAAGTTTTGTCCATATATTTTACCGGAAACAATCACTCTGACTCCTGGAACAGTAAGTCGAAAAAAATGGATGTTTATTTTGTAAAAGGGATTTGCGAATCAATCTTATCGATCGCTGGATTGGAAAATGTTCGGTATGATGAGGGTAACGTTAAAGAGCTTGCAAATTCATTCAACGCTTTATTAAATGGTAGTATCCTTGCAACCGGCGGAAATATCTCCCGCGATATGCTAAGCGAATTTGGAATCAGGCAACCAGTGCTATATCTCGAGGTAGAATTGCAGAGTGTTCTGCAGCAAGTTAATCATCGGAAAATAGTGTTTTCGGAGATTCCGAAATATCCCGAAGTTCATCGTGACCTTTCCATAATAGTTGATAGAGATATTTCCTATAAGTCCGTGGAAGAGACAATTCATTCTGTACAACTGCAGAAACTTTGCGGAGTCAGATTGTTTGACGTCTTCGTAAGTGACAAATTGGGTGAGGGAAAAAAATCGTTTGCTATTTCTTTTACATTTTATGATACTGAAAAAACACTTACCGATGCTGAGGTTGATTTGATGATGATGCAAATTTCAGAAGCATTACAAAGCGATAAAAGCATCGAAATAAGAGGCGCTAATTAAAATGGCACTAATCGAAGAAAAAATAATAGCATTAAATGAAAAGCTACAGGAGCTTCTGAAAAAATATGCTTTATTACAAAAAGAGAATAGAAAACTTTCTACTGAACTGGCCGAGATTGATAAAAATAGGAATGCATCTCTTGAGAAAACAGTGCTGCTGGAAATGGAGAATTCAATTTTAAAAGCATCGGCAGGGAAAATGGAAGAGAAAGAAAAAGTGGTTTTTGACAAGAAGATAAGTCAATATATTAAAGACCTTGAAAAATGCATGAATATGCTAAATAAATAATAATGGCTACTCTTATTCCATTAAATATTTTAATTGGCGATAGGACTTATCGCATCAAGGTGCTACCCGGGGATGAAGAAGCTGTTCGCTCAACTCTTAAAACGATCAATGAAAAGATCCTGGAATTTCGTTCTCAGTATTCCGGAAAAGATATGCAGGATTATATCTCCATGGTGTTGATCTGGTATGCAACGTTGCCCGCCAACTTCAAAGACGAAGAAATGGTTAATCAAAAGGATGTTCAAAAACTACTCGAAAAAATGGAAAGCCAGATAAACGGATTTTTGCAATCGTAAAACTTTAGCGTCTGTGTTACATATTACCGTTGTTCATGAAGATTTTCTAAATAATTTTCTAAAGCCGCAGTGATTTGCTGTCCATTAATTTCCACACAATTTATCTATCTTCGTTTTCATCCCACAAAACGTTGTGGCTATTCAATCGCGAGGATTAAAGATTATGAACCGAATTAAATCATTAACTAAAAATGGAACAAATAATACCAATAATCATAGGTATCGTAGCATTAATTGCCGGTATCATCCTGGGTAAAATAATATTTGCCAAAAACACAAAAATTCAATTAGACAACGCCGAAAAAGAATCTCAAAAAATAATAGCCGATGCAAAGCAAGGAGCTGAATCCTTAAAAAAGGAAAAACAGCTCGAAGCAAAGGAACATTTTGTTCAGCTCAAATCCGAACATGAAAAGGAAGTTTATCAGAGAAATCAGAAGATAAACGACATCGAGAACAGGACGAAGCAAAAGGAACAATCAATCAACCAAAAGGATCAAAACATTCAACGCCTGATAAAGGAAAATGAAGCGATCAAAGAAACGCTGAACCGGCAAATAGAAGTAGTCAATATTAAAAGGACCGAACTTGAAAAGCACCAGGAAGAACACATCAAAAGACTCGAAAAGGTCGCAAGTCTTTCCGCTGAGGAAGCGAAAGCCCAACTCATTGAATCCCTGAAGCAGGAAGCAAATTCCCAGGCTCTCATTATCCAGCAAGAGATAGTGGATGAAGCCAAACTGAGGGCTAACAAAGAAGCCAGGAAAATCATTATTCAAACGATTCAGCGTACTGCCTCGGAACAGGCAATTGAAAATGCAATCACCGTTTTCAATCTTGAAAGCGACGAAATAAAAGGTTCAATCATCGGACGGGAGGGTAGAAACATCAGGGCTATTGAAGCTGCAACGGGGGTGGACCTTATCGTTGATGACACGCCTGAGGCAATCATACTTTCTTCCTTTGACCCTTTACGCAGGGAAATTGCCCGTCTTTCTTTGCAACGCTTGGTGACAGATGGCCGCATTCACCCGGCGAGAATTGAAGAGATAGTTGACAAGACCCGTCGTCAACTCGAGGAGCAAATTATTGAAATCGGCGAACGCACCGTCATAGAGTTAGGAATACACGGCCTCCACAAAGAGCTCGTTCGAATAGTTGGAAAAATGCGGTTCCGCTCTTCTTATGGCCAAAATCTCCTGATGCACAGCCGGGAAGTAGCAAATCTATGTGGAATAATGGCTGCGGAACTTGGTATGAATTCAAAACTTGCTAAACGAGCAGGACTTCTGCATGATATTGGAAAAGTGCCGGACGAAGAAACAGAGCTAAGTCATGCCTTGCTCGGAATGAAACTGGCAGAGAAATATGGCGAAAATCCTGCAGTCTGCAATGCCATTGGAGCCCACCATGATGAAGTAGAGATGCAGTATGTAATATCTCCCATTGTTCAGGCGTGTGATTCAATGAGTGGTGCACGACCCGGAGCCCGCAGGGAGATTATGCAGCAGTACTTGCAGCGCATCAAAGATTTGGAAAATCTCGCTCTTACCTATAACGGTGTTGAAAAAGCTTATGCTATACAGGCTGGACGGGAATTGAGAGTAATCGTGGAAGCTGAAAAAGTAAGTGATGGCGACAGTGACAAGTTAAGTTTTGAAATAGCTCAAAAGATACAAACGGAGATGACATATCCAGGGCAGATCAAGGTGACTGTGATCCGGGAAAAGCGGGCGGTCAATGTAGCACGATAAATCCTTTCAATTCCGAAATCGCTATACATTTCCTTTACTTCTTTTTGCTGTTTGCAGATTGGTTTTATCCAAATTGCCTTTTTCCAAATCTGATTTTTTCATGTAACTTCGCACTCCAAAAATAAAAAGCCATGAATGCAGTTGCATTTGTCCACGATCAGTTGACACAAAAAAAGGAGATTCCTAACTTTAAAGCGGGAGACAACATCACGGTAAATTACAAAATTCTGGAAGGCAACAAGGAACGCATACAGAGCTTCAAAGGAGACGTAATTAAACGCCAGGGTGAAGGCGGTACTGCTACCTTCACGGTTCGCAAAATTAGCAACGGTATAGGCGTTGAGCGTCTTTTTCCTGTTTTTTCACCAAATATTGAGAGCATTAAACTGCATAAAGTTGGGAAGGTGCGCCGCTCTAAGCTGTACTACCTACGCGAAAGAAGTGGAAAAAGTGCACGTATCCAGGAAAAGAGGATGAAGTAGGCCCCGGAGTTTCTTGATGATAATCTTCCCTGAACTTGCGTGGTGAATTTTTATTCCATATTATTGCAATGCAACCAACCACGTAAATGATATATCTGCACCAAACTATTTAATAATTATTATGAAAAAAGCAGGTCTCTATATCATTATTGCATCACTATTGCTCATCTCCTGCTCCAGGGGAATTACCCCATTTCAGGCTGCGAACGGTAAGGCTAAATGCGGAAGATTTATAAAATAAAAAGTTTTCTCAAAGTTATTTACCCATCAAAGTATATTTCATTATTAAGTACCTTTGATTTCTCGTTTCAATAATAACGATACTTAAATTTTATATTAATGATACTCAATTTTTTGAATCCTGTTTTCTTATTGTCAATGCCAGGAGGTTCTGAATGGATCTTAATATTGCTGGTGGTTCTTCTTTTCTTTGGAGGTAAAAAAATTCCTGATCTCATGAGGGGTATTGGACGAGGTGTTAGAGAATTTAATGACGCCAAAGAAAGTGTTAAGAACGAAATCGATGCAGGGATGAAAGAGAAGGATGTCACACCTCCCGTTTCGAAGGAAACAGTAAAAGAAACTGTGACAGAAACAGAGGTTATCAAATAATTTCCTCTTTATTTCCAGGATGGCCAAAGTATGTGCATTCTATCTGATAGACAATGCTATGCTTTGGCCATTTTTAAAATGTATCATTTGTTTTTTTACAAAAGCATAGAAGATTATATTGAACGGCTTCATTCGGGAGAAACGTCCTGTTATGATGCTGTTGTTCATTATTTAAAAAAAATAGAGCAAAACGAGCATTTAAATGCTTTTGTAGAAATTTTTGCGAATGAAAGTCTTCAAAGAGCAAACAGCCTTGATGAGAAACGAAGAAGGGGTGGTGAATGCGGAAAGCTTCATGGGGTTGTTATAGCCGTCAAGGATGTGATTTGCTACGAAGGTCATAAGGTTTCTGCATCATCGGCAATATTAAATGGCTTTATTTCGATTATAAGCTCTACTTCAGTTGCACGATTGCTTGAGGAAGATGCCATCATCATAGGCAACTGCAATTGTGATGAATTTGCAATGGGTAGTACGAATGAAAATTCTGTTTATGGCAGGGTAAAGAATGCGCTCGATGAGGAAAAAGTTTCCGGAGGATCATCCGGTGGATCGGCAGTTGCGGTTCAGGCTGGCATGTGTATGGTAAGCCTGGGTAGCGATACGGGAGGTTCGGTGCGGCAACCCGCTGATTTTTGTGGAATAGTTGGTATAAAGCCTTCCTATGGCACGATCTCCAGGCATGGCCTCATTGCCTATGCTTCATCTTTTGACCAGATAGGAATTTTTTCAAACAATATAGAAGATGCCGGAAAAGTGTTGGAAGTGGTGAATGGCAAAGATGAGTTTGACAGTACTGTGCGACAGTACAAACAAGTGAACTATGCGTCAGTTGCGGGCGATGCAACTTATAAAATTGCAGTATTAAGGAGCGCCATTGAACACCAGAGCCTGGATGAAGAAATAAGGACAGGTATAAATGGACTGGCTGATGATTTACGTAACGACGGCCATAGAGTTGAGGAAGTAGATTTTCGTTTGATTGATTATATCGTCCCGGCATACTACATACTGACTACAGCGGAAGCGTCCAGTAATCTTTCGCGCTACGACGGAATACGGTTCGGTCACCGCCACCAGGAAAATGAACATATTGGTTTGACAGAATTTTATAAAAAAACGAGGAGTGAGGGCTTTGGAAAAGAAGTGAAGCGACGAATCATGCTGGGAACTTTTGTACTGAGCGAAGGCTACTTTGATGCATATTTTACAAAGGCCCAGCAGGTCAGGCAATTATTGGTAGAACAAACAAAATTAATCTTCGACGAGTTCGATTTGATATTGATGCCAACAGTTCCGGCAACAGCTTTTGAGGCAGGAGATATCTTCAAAGATCCTATTGCAGTATATCTTGCTGATATATATACCGTGTATGCCAACCTTACTGGAACTCCTGCTATATCAATACCGCTATTTAAACACTCCAACGGTATGCCGTTCGGAGTTCAGCTAATAGCAAATAAATTCGATGAAGTAACTTTGCTTAAAGCTTCCCGAATGGTTTTGGCAAAATATAAAAAATATTAGTTCTTGAAAAGCTTCCTATACATAACGTTTGCAATAGTTGTTTCACACTGCTGGCTGCTGAAAGCTGATGGAAAGAGTACAACAAGTGAACATGTATACCAGGGAGATACCATCAGAAATAATATTGATTCAATAGAAGCCAGGAAAATTGAAGACGTAATCAATTCTCCTACGCCACCCTCAAAGGATAAAGTACAATATGTGAGTCTTGTATCTAAATACGGATTTCGGAATCTATTCAGGAATTACTCATACAATTCTTCACTTCCGTATTCATCACAGGTAAATCCATACGCAGAAAATTATATGCAGGATTATCTTGAGTCACATAAAAAATTCCTGCGGCGTTTGAAAGAAAACTCCATGTCCTATTTTAATTACATCGATGGTATTCTTTCGCAATATGGATTGCCTAAAGAACTGAAATATCTTGCCGTTATTGAAAGTAATCTAAAATCGAACGCGCTTTCTGTTGCTGGCGCCAGGGGTCCCTGGCAATTCATGAGCTATACGGCTCGTGGTTATGGATTGCGGGTGAACCAATATGTTGATGACAGGACTGATTACTATAAGAGTACTAATGCCGCGGCGAAATATTTATTAACGCTCTATAAAGATTTGAAAGACTGGCTCCTGGTGATAGCTGCCTACAACGGAGGTCCCGGACGTGTTTACTCAGCAATTAAGAAAAGCGGAAGCAGGGATTTTTGGAAATTGCAGTATTACTTACCTGAAGAATCCAGGAATCACGTTAAGAAGTTCATTGCGACACATTATATCATGGAAAGTTTTGACAAAAATGATGATTTGGAACCTGCTAATTTTGACTATGCTTCATTAGCTCCGAAAAGCGATCTGCAATTGGATTCGGATGAAAGTTCCGGTGATAGTTCATTGATTCTTTCCGGACGATATAAAGCTTCTGTCATTGCAACGAAACTGGAGATGGATATTAGTGAATTCAATCATTACAATCCTGGCTTTGATAATTCACTTGCCAGGGGCGATTCATTCAATATGCGGTTGCCTGCGGATAAAATGCAAATTTTTATAGAGAACAAATATCCTATACTCAATGAATGTGTGGAACAACTTTTAGGCTCGTTGGATGAAAACACAAAACCTGCAGATAAATTGCAGAAAAATTCCGGCATGTCATCGAAAAAGAGATAGATTACTCCAGCGCTTGTTTCATCGCACTTAATTTGAGCAGACATTCTTCGTATTCGCGCTCAGCATTGCTTTTGTGAGTTATCGCTGATCCAGCCATCACTGAAATATACCCGGCGGTTTTGTTATATTGTATACTTCTGATTACAACATTAAAATCGAAATCCCGGTTAGGATCTATGTAGCCGACTGTACCGGAAAAGAGACCTCTTTTAGTCCTTTCATATTCCTCAATTAATTCCATCACTCTTTTTTTTGGCGCACCCGTCATGGATCCCATTGGAAATGTGGCGCGAAAAATTTCAGAAATATTCTTCACATCTTCTTTCAGGGTGCCGCTTATTGAGGAAATCATTTGATGAACCTGAGGAAACGAATACACTTCCAAAAAATCGTCAACATTTACTGATCCTTTGTCACATATTTTCGAAAGATCATTCCTTACAAGGTCAACGATCATGGTATTTTCAGCTCTCTCTTTTGCGTTGCTTTTCAATGATTCTTTTTGAATGCGATCTTCATGAACATCACTTAAGATCCTTTTTGCCGTGCCTTTAATTGGTTGAGAAGTTAATTGCTTTCCCTCTTTTTTTAAATACCTCTCAGGACTGGCGCATATGAGAAATTTATCTTCACACTTATAAAATGCAGAGAATGGATTCGGAGAATTTGAACTGAGATTCCGATAAATTTCTGCCGGGTCTATTTGTGTTTGCTCGGCATAAAATTCCTGGCAAAAATTTATTTCATAGCAGTCACCCTTTGATATATGGTCTTTCAGTTTGCCGACAGTCTCCAGGTATTCGTCTCTTGAGAAGCGCGGTTTTAAATACGGGACGCTTCTGGCGATCGCTTCATTACTGTCCTGCGAAACAACTTCCCGGAATACATGATCCGGATTTTGGTTTGAAAATATGCCGACTTTAAGGAGATTTTTTTCAATGATCAAAACAATTTCGGGCACAAAGAAAAAAAGGCCCGGAAAACCGATTCCATCGAAATTGAAAGAATGCAAATCTTCGATTTCATTTTTCACATCATAAGACAGGTGTCCAAATATCCAATCATTGGTCTCATGATAAAATGAATCAAAATTTTCAAGCAGTGATTTTGAAGTTGTGGAAATGTTAGCAGTCTTTTTGATTGTTCCTATTCCGGCAATGCAATCGTACGATTTCTTAAAATTATAACCATGACTATCCAGATAACAAAAGGTGCTAAACTTTTTTCCAAAATTTAGCACCCGATTCCTGGTAGCAATATTATCTGTAATCTTATAAGATGTGAATATTCTTTTCAAATGAATGGATAACAATGCTGCAGCAAAGATCTTTCTAACAATCAGAAGTCATCATCATCGTCATCGTCGTTACCATCGTTGAACAGATCAAGATCCTTAAAGTCATCGTCAATATCAAAATCGTCGTCGACTCCTTTTCCCTTCTTCGGCCCGGCTTTTTTCGAAGTAGATTTTGGCACATCAAATTCTTCAAAGTCGGGATCGTAATCGTCGTCATCGGTTTTCTCCCAATCATCTGCTACCTCATCATCTTCATCATCCTCATCATCCTCACCTTTCTTGCGTCCTTTGGAAGAAGCGCCTTTAGGAGATTTTATCGGTTTCTCATCATCCATGTCAATATCATCCTCTTCCTCGTCTTCACTACGAGAAGACGAGTCTGTTTTGCCCGAAGGCTTGTTACTTGTTTCCTGTGATCCCTTAGGAACTTTATTTTCCTTATCAGATTTTGCTTTCATAATTTCTTAAGGATTGTTCTTGTAAAATTTCAATTTGATTTTTAAATAGCCAAATATTATCGAAAGTTTTTTAAAAATAAATAAGATTTTCAGAGATGAAAACTACAATCATGATGCCACAATAAGCTGGTCACTTGCAGGGCCATTGGAAATATATTTCACAGGAACATTTAATGTATTGTCCATGAAATCAATATAATTTTTCATCTCCGCTGGCAGGTCCTGCCAGTTTTTTAGTCCGGTGATATCGTTATTCCAGCCCGCAAACTTCTTATAA
>JBBSPT010000010.1:0-17286 GCA_038258515.1 Chitinophagales bacterium
AACGTAGTAATACTAAGCCTAAGCACGAATATGAAAATTTACAATTCTTAACCTGTTTTAAATACAAGATGGAAAACTATTGACTATAAAAAACCAAATAAAATACATATGAAAATAAGATCACTTTCAAAAAAACGTCTGATTTTGTCCTTAATAAAGGATCACTTGGTAAGTCACCGGTTAATTCAAGGACTTGAAAAGCTTGGTCTAAATGCTCTTAAATTTGACTTGTATATTAGTCAAACTATATTCACCCTAATGGGCTTTAATGGAAGTGTTGAAGACGAACGACTATTTGAGGAGTTTTTAGAATTGTCAGATAAAGTCCTTACGATTGAGTTTTCTGAAGATGATCCCGAACCATTGAATAATTTGACCAAGAGACTGTATAAAAAGTTAAAAGCTGAATCACAACTCAGAAAAACTGAGAGAAGTATTGGACGGCTCAATTAAACAGAAGCGCATTCCAGCCTGTCTTTGTAGCACTTTAAAAATATAGTATTTTCTCCAAAACTATTCCTAATCCCTATAATAATATAGAGAATATCAATGCCGTTTTTTCTCAGTTTTGTAAAATTTGTAGTGAACTACAATTTCCAACCTAAAATCCGCTTCACATAAAAAATACTTTTACCTACCCAAAAGCCCCTTTAAGAGCTTCATGAAAATCTCCTTAAGACAAAAATACAAAAGTCTTTAAGAGAAAAATTGGAAGTCCTTATAAGAGCAACAGACAAAAGTCCTATAAGAGCTGAATAGAAAGTCCTTTAAAGAGGTTTTCTTTCAAGCCCCTAAGAGCTGGGAATAAAAGTCTTAAGGAGAATATTAAAAACTCCTATAAGGCTTGCAGATAAAAGTCCTATAAGAGCTGAGTAGAAAGTCCTTTAAAGAGGAATCCTTTCAAGCCCCTAAGAGCCGTCAACGACATTAACCTATAAGAGCTGCAAACAACAGCCCTTAAGGAAATTTTTACAATTCACTAAAAGCATTTGTCCATAGGATGAGCAAAAAAAATCAGGAAACCTCCGGTGTGCCTCAAAAGGCATCTACTCGTAAATGGGCGGATGAAGTTATTGCCATTGCAGAAAATCCGGGACAAGGTGGATTGGAGATTCGCTTTAATGCCGAACCGTCCCCACAACTTCAACCCAAGCTAAGGGTACATGGATTTCGACACAGCAGGACAATGACAATGTGGTACGGAGATAAAACTGCCGAGGCATTAGAATTTGCCGAGCTGGTTAAGACATCTCTGCCTACATCACCGGATGGCCCTGATCTTTTCCTTTCACCTTCTTTCGATGCAGTTAAATCCAACATCGAGAAAAAGGAGTTCAGTTTTATCCTCATTACGTTGAAAGATGGTCATTTAAAAAACTTCATTGTTTTTGAGCCGTCAAAACCGAGAGCAGAAGTGATCGCTATGAACTTTGCCAAGCAAGAGTTCGCAGATCAATTTCTTGCTCTCGCTGCCAAACCTAAAACACACATCCGAGAAGCACGAATGCTTTTCGATGAAGGAAAGATCATCGGAGCGAATGAGTTTATTCCAAGGCAAAAAACAATTCACCAGGAAAGTAAAGTGGCCCCAAAAACTGGTGAAGAAAACAACGAAACGGAAGGCGACAAAAAACGCGAAGTAGAAAATCTTGCCTTGCAAAAGTTCTACAAATGGGCAGCTGGAAAACCGGAGTTCGCACACAAAACGGATAGTATAAGCCGGGAGCTTTTTGACAATTGGTTAAAAGAAAATTATCCTGAATTAGGTAACAGCTCCATTGAAAATATGTGGCTAAGCCATGAACGGATCATCAAATCTTTTAAACGGTATGAAAAGCGTTCGACAGGAAAACCTCTTGCACAGCCTTACAGTGCCATTTATAAAAAGCTAATGCAGATTATCCCTGATTTGATAAAACACATCGAAGCAGGGAAAGAAAGCGGAAAATCAGTGAAGGATCCCAAAGGTGGACTGATGAACCTGAACTTCGACTACCTGGGCAAGGATAAAAAAGGAAACCACCTCATTGCGCTTTCGCATTTATTCGAGCAGAATGGCGACATGGTTCCTGATCCCGATATGCAAATTCGCATCCTTCCTCAAATGGAAATGGCCGAAGCAATGACCTTTCAGGATCAGTACGGATACCAGGAAGTTTATCCCGACCAAGGAGACGGAAAAGAGTATGTGGATTTAAGGCGCAAAAAAGAGCTGAATCAGTTTTTAAGTCAATGGCTGACCAATATCATCAAACAAGGGCACAAGATTGATTTAACGCAAGCAGAAAGCGAAACAGAGGACAATGAGAACACTGCTGATTCATTAAAAGATAAATCCTTCAACAGTCCCGATGTTAAGCAACCTTTAAAACCTGAATTTGAACGCCTGCACACGCCCGAAGAAGAAAAGGAAATTATTGAGCAATTCTTAGCGCAAGGTTTTACAAGGCCGTTCAGCGCACAGGAAGCCTTTGATAAAAACCTTCCGGTTATTGATCTTGCTTTCCGCTATGTAGAATCAATGGAGTATTTTAGGGATCATATTGAAAACCCACGCAAGAAAAAAATACAAGAACTGCGTGAGGAATTAAAAAATCTGAAAGGTGAAAAAGGTGTGAACGATCAGAAAAACTCACTCAAAGAACAAATCGAGCAGCTGGAAGCAGAGATGACTTTTGCTGAAAAATTGGTTCAGGACGAGAGCTTGATCTTTCAGGATGACCTCTTTGCCATTATTCTGCAAAAGGGTAAACAAAGAGGGTATGCCGGAGAGATAGAAGATAACATCAGCAGCTTCCGGGATTATGTTGTTACCAATATTCTTGATAATCGTGCCATAGAAAACTATCATAAAGATCCAGTTCAGATAGTGGTAAATGAACTCATTGATGAATACTTCAATTCAAAAGAAGAAAAAACTACTCCTGACATGAAATCCAGTAAACCACCAGCAACGGCTATTGCGGAAGACCTCAAAACGGGAGATACATTTCTGCCGAATGTATTGGTTCCAGTAGGAACAACAGAGCCTTTCCTATCGCATAATTTTCAATTGTTCGATATGAAGTCCGTTCTTAAGACCAATTTTCCACACCTTCTAAAGATCAATGAAAAGAATCTTTCCAGGGCATCCGCATTGGAAATGTTTGAGCTTGTTCAAATGGCGCATCCAACAGATTACGGAATTGATGTTAGCCGAATGAAAATGCTGGAAGAATGGGAAAAACGTGGAAGGGAATTGTTTGAAGAACTTGGGTTTCCTACGGATAATATTTATCCCTATATAAACATTTATCTCGGTTATGAAAGCATTGAACCACTTGGAGAAATTTTATCCGATAACAACAAAGAAGGAAACGAATGGTGGGCAGTTGCGGAACATTGCCGTCCGATTGCAGATGCAAAAAAAGCACTTGAAATAATCCAGCATGAAATCCAAAAACAAAAAAACGAGAAGAAAGGACTTATCAATCCTAAAACCAATAAACCAAAACTGGAATACAAACAATTGGCACAGGATATTGACCATACCGTTGAGAATTTGGAAGACAGCAAAGAAGTTATTCAGCATTACATTGATAACCCTCTTGAAACCAGTCATTCCAAAAAAGTTGAAAAGAAATCAAAGTATCCTCTGACAAATGACAGCGGTGTGTACACTGAAAAAACTGCTGGAAAGAACTATGAAAGGATTGAAATTCCTATGCCGAAAGCAGCACAGTACGAAGCAGCAATTAAAATTGTAAAAACAAGCAACAACGATTATAAGATCGGGATAGATGCTTCTAAAAAATTCGGGGATTACAATGGAATGATGTATGGCCCAAGCGAAGATGGCCAGCCTTATGCTTCAAGAGAAGCAGCCCTAAAAGGTGCATTAAAGGAACATGAACTAAAGCTGGAGCTTTTGTTAATTGCAAAAGATAGTTCGTTTGGCAATGAAGAAAAAAAGATAAAAAATCTAACTACTGCATTGGAAGCTGTGAGAGATTTTACGAAAGAAAATGATGTTGTACTCGATGCACACAAAGTACCAGGTGAAGAAATATCACTTAAAGAAATTCATTTATCAGAAAAAGAAAATTATTCTAAAGCACTTGTTGTAAATACCTGGAAAGAAGCCGATGATTTTATCAAAAACAAAAAGTGGAATAATGATACTGTTTATTTCAAAGTAGTATGGAAGGACGGAGAAACGTTTGAACGTAACCTGGATCAACTCAATGCACAGCTCTATGAAAAGAAACCGAATCCCCTTAGTGATTTTGTTTATCAGTATAACCTTACGATTAGTCAAATGAAACCGTTGAAGGGATCGCACTTAAAGGATGCTGATATAAGTAATGCAACTAAAATAGTTGAAGGTTATTCGTTCTCTGACAAGAAAAGCAGTAGCAAAGAGATGGCAGTTGAGCTTAACGAAATTGTACCGGTTCCCGGAGTGGATGTTGATTTTGGACATCTATCAACAGCCGGGAAAAGAAACCGCATTTCCGCAGAAACCCACAAACAAATTAGTAAGCTCCTGCAAAATTCAAAGACGGATTTATTTTATTACAAGGATGCAGCCTGGACAATTGTGAAAGGCTCTTCTCATGCGATCCTTGAACTTCCTGAAATGATAAGCAATGCAAAGAGCTATTATGAAAAGGTTTACAAAACCAGTGATGCGTATTTAAAAAAGCAAGGGAAAGATGCTGGCATCATCAAAGGTTTGGAAGCAAAGAATTATTACCAGCAGGTAGAAACAGCCTACTGGACAGAAGAAGACGAAGAAGATGAAAGTTATCCATTTAAAATTACCATTAATGGCAGGGCATTCCACGCCTTATCCCTGCAAGAACAACTTCTTGATGAAGTAAAAAAACTGCCCTTAGAGAAGCAAATAGAAATTGCAGATATGGTGTCCAAAGAGTTTAAAGTGGTTGCATTAGACAACTATACTACCGATGCTGGACATACAATTAAAGACGGAGGAATGCCCTTAAAAATACAGGTCATTTACGAATATTTCTACGACCTATCCA
The DNA here is from genome assembly GCA_038258515.1 of Chitinophagales bacterium. Lineage (GTDB taxonomy): Bacteria > Bacteroidota > Bacteroidia > Chitinophagales > Chitinophagaceae > Ginsengibacter. The sequence goes on from JBBSPT010000010.1 coordinate 5,028, forward strand.
ATGAAAAGGACTTTCGCAATCCACAACCGGAAAAAACAATACTTGGTTTCTTACTTGATATTTTTATTGATACGCAAAAATTATTAGTGGATCAATCCTTCCAATCAAAGGAAGTTCAAGCATCGAATCACTCCAAAAACAGAATGGGAAAAGAAAAAAAACAAACTAAGCTGGAGCTAAATAAATCCATTGAAAAACTCATCGAAGAAAAAGACCAAGAAGGCAGTTCCTTCAACGAAGAAGAAAAAAATTATATCCGGCAATATACCGGCTCCGGTGGTTTAATTAAAGAAGGCGCTGTGGGACGTGGCGTATTGTATGAATACTACACACCTGATGTAGTAGTACAAAAAATGTGGGGCATGGCATTCAAGTATGGATATGATGGAGGTTCAATTTTAGAGCCTTCCGTTGGCACAGGTAACTTTTTAAAATACGCCCCTAAAGATGCAATCGTATTCGGCTTTGAGACCAACCACTATTCCGCACGAATAGCGCAGATACTTTATCCTAATGCACACATTCACGAAAAATCATTTGAGACTTTATTCTTTGCAGGCAACATTCACCTGAAAGATGATTTCGACCATCCACTTTACAGCTTGGTCATAGGCAACCCTCCTTACGGAGATTTTACAGGCAAGTATGCAGGAATGGGAGAAAAAAAATGGACTGGAGCAACTGAATATGACCAGTATTTTATTCTGCGTGGACTGGATTTACTAAAGAAAGGGGGACTACTGGTATTTGTTGTTCCGAGCAGTTTCCTGTCTTACAATGTAAAATCAGCGAAGGTCAAAGAAAAGATTGCCTCCAAAGTAGATTTAATGGATGCGTACCGCTTACCCATCAGAACCTTTGATACAACAGATATAGGAACCGACATACTGTTATTAAGAAAAAAATAAATGATAAAAAAGAGAGACAAATATGATTTCAAATTACCTGGTGGGATCGGGCATCCTTTACAACAAAAACAAAACAGACATCAATACATTAAACCTGCGAGCAATGGCAAATGACAATAATCAGATTGAAGAATTAAAACAACTCATTCATGGTGAGATGAAAGAGTGCAACCGATTCTTATGGCCGAAGGTGTGCGAAATGCAAAGCACTGACAAAGGCAGGGCAAAACTGGAAGACATGATAATCCGGTACGTTGCCGAAGAAGGAATGCAGATTGGTTCTGCCATCGCACTTATTGAACAGGAGCTTTCGCACATTCTTTAAAATGGCACAAGGGTATAAAATGTTCCGCAACATCGCACAGGAGGCCAATAGAAGACTGCGTGACCGGAAACAAAACATAGACAACATGAAAACAAGTACAGATCACCTTAAAAAGTTCGCTTCGTTTCTTTCAAGACACGACCACATTGACGGCTACATGGGAGATAATGGAGATAGTGAAATTGCCAATGGAGCAGCTAAACAAGATTTTAAATCACTTGGAAAAAAAGCATTTAAAGAGCTGGCTGAATATCTCGGCTTAAAGCAATACGATGTAAACTTTAATCCGGGTGGTCCAGCAGTAAGCGGAGATTTAACCCTAATGGGAATGTTTACTCCTGACAATGGAATTTATATTTCTATGAACAAGGATGGTATGCAATCCGGTATTCTTTATCGCAGCATAAAACACATGAAGGATTACAGTGGTGGTAGCAATAACTATTTCAGGGAAGGCGACCTGAATCACCCCGAAGAAATCAAGGAGAAAGTGTATCGCCTGTTAAAGCTGGATCAGCCACTTACAGAAAAGTCCTTATCAGAGCTTAATAAACTTCCCAATGTTTCAGTAGTGAAGATTGCAAGTAGCGGACAGGAAAGTATGGAAGAAAAAGAATACGTGGGAGAGAATGACATTACCGATACCGAACACGCATGGGAAATGCGCCAACTGGAATACCAGCAAATAAAAGCAATTCAAAAAACCGGAAGGCCAAACGTATTGGATGCAAAGGATGGAGACGAACACGAAAAAATTATAGAATGGGCATTAAAGCAAGGCAAGCCAGTACCAAAAGAAGTTTTTGAAGATTATCCCTGGTTAAAAGAGGAACAAAAACAAAATGTTTTAAACGGAAAGACTACAAGCACACTTAGTTTATTAACCGGGGACGAATGGTTCAAGCAGCACCCGGAGAAAATATTGGGAGAGCAATTTCAAACAACCGACCGTTTCGGAAAGCCCGTAACCAAAGTAAAGGGAACGGCAGATAACATCATTCAGGGTATAGATGTGCCTTCCGTAAATGTTCCTGAAATAGCCACAGAAGCCCTGCAAACCGAAATTAAAGAACCCTTGCAGCAAATATTAAATGATCCCATGAAAAAGGAAAATATCGAGCGTGTTATCAACGAAACAAAAAAAGCTCATGCAGACAAAGCATTAAGAAAGCTCAACGGAGAAAAGGACAAGTATGAAGATGGTTGCCCGGAGGAATATTTCTGTTTTGATGAAGTGATGAAAGAATACAACAAAGGCATCACCGATGAAGAAATAAAAGCATGGATATGGCACAAGCGTACTACCGGGGGATTCAATTATGAGAAAACAATTCTTGATTCTAAAAACGGCTGGTCAAAATATGTTGTTCCGTTGGGAGCAGCTTCCGAGCATTTAAAGAACTGGTTAAAAGCCGGAGTTATTTGCTCACATAATGGCAGTTTTATTCCAAGCGTACTATACTATGCCGAGAATATTTATGAACGCCAAAGTATGCTCCTGAAAGACAAAGAAGCGATCATAAAAGAGTTTGGAAAACAACAGTACGACAGTCAATGGACTGGACTTGAAAATGTAAAGCCACCCAAGCTCACATTAAATGATCCAAACACGGCCAACCGCTTATTCATCAAACCCGATTCTGCTTTCGCAAAAGAAATTCGTATCAGCCAGCTTGCAGATGGAACCAGCTTTAAAGAGTATGTAAGCAAGACAGGTAGTTATGCAGAAGGAACCAACTCGCTGGTAGAAGCCTTTAAAACATGGTTAAGAGAATTGCCAAAAGATGATTTTAAAAAGTCAACCGACTGGAACATTATCCAGTTTTATCTTGATGGAGGAACGCCCTCACGCCATTACGATAAAGAAGAAAAATTGCGTTTGAAACAAAACGCAAAAGTAGAAGGTGATAAGTTCTTTGTACGCTTTCTCGCGGAAGCCTTAACCCGTGAAGATCAGGTACGTATTGAACAGCAATGGAACTCTAAATACAATGGTTATGTAGAAATAAATTATTTCAAAGTGCCCGTTGCTTTTACCTGTTCCAGCACATTTAAAAACAAGCCTTTATTCATTCGCCCTGCACAACGGGAAGGTATTGGCTTTATCAGCGTACACGGTTCGGGATGCGTTGCCTATGATGTGGGATTAGGAAAAACTATGACCGCTATTCTTTCACTTGCACAAGCATTGGAAAGTGGTCAATGCAAACGTCCTTTCATTGTAGTTCCCAACCAAACCTATAAAAACTGGTTAAGTGAATTACGTGGCGTAGTTGATAAAGGAAAAGTATTGCTTTCAGGATTGTTACCTCAGTACCAGGTGATAGACCTGTACAATTTAGGAACAGAATTTATTGACCAGCTCAGGGATGAAAAAGGAAATATAAAACCTGTGCCGGAGTACACTATTTCTGTTCTCACCTATGAAGGATTTAACAGACTTGGATTTAATGACGATACATGGTCCACTATCGGAAATGAATTGTACGATATCCTTAATCAGGGAACGGAGGAAAAACGTGATGTTGTAAAGCTCGGAGAGAAGATCAACGAAATGATGGGCAAAGGCATCAAAGGCGGATCTGTGAATATTGAGGACTTAGGTTTTGATTTCATGGTAGTAGATGAAGCTCATGCCATGAAGAAATCTTTCACACAAGTAAAAGGTGAAGTGAAAGGTGATGGCGAAAATACTACCCGTTCCAAAACATCTTATCAAATCAGGTCAGGCACACCCTCAATGACTGCACTACGTGGCTTTATGATAAGCCAGTACATTTTACGTAACAATAAAATGCGGAATGTAGTGTTGCTTACCGCTACTCCATTCACGAATAGCCCGCTTGAAATTTATTCCATACTGGCACTCATAGGTTACCAGCAATTAGAAAGAGCTGGCATTAAAAACATCAAAGAGTTTTTCGATACGTTTATCAAAACGAGCATGGAGCTTGTGATTAACGCCAAGCTGAAACCTGAACGGAAAGAAATTGTGATGGGCTTTAATAACCTCATTGCATTGCAACAGCTCATCTTTAAGTTTATCACTTACAAAACCGGAGAGGATGCAAAAATACAGCGACCTAACAAAATTGTATTGCCACTGCTTAACAAAAAAGAAGGCAACCAAATAATTCCTTTGCCAACGGAGGAACAAATTTCCACGAACCTTCCAATGACACAAAGACAAAAGGAATACATGGACGATGTGGAACTATATGTAACCGGAAAAACAAGCCTTACCAATTTTTGTGTGAATACAAAAGGCTTTGAAGACAGTGAAGAAGGTGCAGAAGATGAAAGTGCCGGTGAAGCATTGGATGAAAAACATTTGTCTGAAGACGAAGAAGAAGGAACACGAATATTAAGGGGAATGTCATTCGCACGACAGCTCGCACTTAGTCCTTACCTCTATGCCTGCAACCCGGACAAGCATCCAACTTATACGCAGTACATAGAATCTTCGCCCAAGTTAAATTATATCATGGAGTGCATACGTTCGGTAAAACGTTACCACGAAGAACACGATCAGGAAGTGTCCGGGCAGGTGATCTACATGAATGCAGGTGTACACTTTTTCCCTCTGATAAAAGAATATCTCGTACAGAAAATCGGTTATAAGGATGATGAAGTAGGCATTATCAAAAGCGGTTTGAGTGCAGCAAAAAAAGAAGGGATCAAAGAACGCTTCTTAGCCGGAAGTGTGAAAATTATTATCGGCAGCGCAACCATTAAAGAGGGGATCAATTTACAAAACCGTTCAACAGTACTTTACAATTGCTGGCTGGATTGGAACCCGACTGATGTGAAGCAACTCGAAGGACGTATATGGCGCTTCGGAAATATGTATGCGAACATTCGTGTTGTAAATCCCATGATGGAAGACAGCATTGACACCTTCATTTTTCAAAAGCTGGAGGAAAAGACCAGCCGTATCAATGAGATATGGTATCGTGCAGGAAAGACCAATGCACTTAATCTTGAAGAATTTAATCCGTCCGAATTAAAAATGGGTTTGATAACAGATCCTTATGCTTTGGCTGAATTAATTCTGATGGAAGAAAGGGAACGCTTGCAGGATGAAATCACGGGATTGAATAATCAGAAAACCGTATTGGAAGAAATTGTTGAGCAGCGGGAAATATTTAACAAAAATATTGGTCATGTAAAGGATGTGGTAAACCGCTATAAGCCGATGAAAGAAGAAGGCAAAGCCCGAACAATCGAAACAATTTTCAAGCTCTACAAAGATTATCTCGATGATGAGAATACGGAATACACTTACCAGGATCAGGTTGTGTATGATCAGGTACGCAAAGCCAATGCAGCCATTAAAAGAGGCATTGAGCAAATACTGGCTCCGAGAGGCTTAGACATCGGTTTCGATTTGAAAAAAGTAACCGGGCAAATGGATAAGGAAGTTGAACGCAAGCAAAAGTACATGGAGGAAAAGACCGGAGACAAAGCTGTTCAGGAGAAAGGGCAAACCATCATCCAAGACAGGATAAAGAAGGGTTATAAACCAAAGACAGTAATGGAAAGGGTAAAAGAATTTACCAGCCTTAACCCTAAATTATTGACTGAGCTGATGGTATATGATAATTCGGACGAAGCCAAAGCAAAACAATCCCAACAAAAAAGACAGGGTGAAGCGTTGGAAGGAACAGCTGATCGCTTAACCAAAATTATCCAACTCAGGGAATCATTCAAGCGAATGAGAAATCGCTTAGAACAGATCAGAGAATTAAGAAAAGCAGCATAATTAAAACATAAGCAATATGGTAAAGACAAAAATAGATACTCTGATAAGCCTGTTAAATGAGGCAAAAGAGAAAGGATGCACCAAAGTAAAATTACAACTCTATGAAAGTTGGGAGGACATTGTGAAGGAACAGAAATCCCCATCACAAAAGCTGGAGGAATATCAGATTGATGTTCGGTTTTACAATACAGTTGAGTTTGAAACCGAGATTGAAAAAATGGAAGCAACCGACCGCATGATTACAAAAACTGAAGGTGATACATTCATTATTCGTGTTTCACTTTCTGACCGGGACAGCTTGCTGAAAAATCTCGGCATTGAAGAAGAATACAATCATTAACTAAAAACAAAACACATGGCCGCCTTAAAAAACAATCCATACGATTTGCTGGAAAAAGAAAAAATCTCAAAAAAACTATTGAGTGATCGGGTACTCAAAGGACTTTCCATTTTTGATGAAACACTTGCTGATATGGAACAATTTCCGACTGATAAAAAGTTAAAAAAAGAAGCGGAAGAAATCGGCAAGGAAACAATTGAGCTGGTGAAGGAAGACATCGAACGCATCAAAGAAGAAACGCACGATGAAATAGAAGAAAATTCCAAAAAGGAAACACGCAAGGTTCAATCTAAAAAGGTTGTTGAGAAAGCAGAAAAAGTGCTGGATGATTTAGCGATGTGTCGTCTAAAGCTAAAAGAAGACCGGAAGAAAAAAATTGAAAGTGGAGAAATTCAACCACCTAAGAAAAAAACGCTGGTAACAAAACTCCGTCAGGAGTTGATAAAGACGGCTACGCTTATTCCTAAAAACCTGAAAGAAGATAGCACAGTGATTCAGCGCACACAAAAGGCAGTGCTTAATTTTTTGAATGAACTGAAATCCATTTGGGGACTGAATAAAATAAAACCTATTCAGGATGAGATAAAAGAGAAATTCAAAAAACTGGAACAAGAAGCTGCATAATTAGTAAAACAATACACACAAAGCCATGAATAAAAATGCGATCATAATAACAAGTGTAGGAATGGTTATAGGCTTAGCTGAAGCATTGCTTTATTATAACCTTGGGCAAAGCGCAGGCGGAAAATTCACCTATAAGATACCTCCTACAAAAGAGTTTTTTAAAACAGCAGGTGTAGTATTAGTTACTTCAATACTCACAGCAGGAATTTCAGGACTTATTGAATCTCGTTTTCAAGAGGAAAAAAGGCAAACAGCATAATAACTTAAATCTAAAAAAATGAAAAAATTTCCGCACCAACAATTTATTGAGGATAACAATTTAGATATCCAAACTTTTCCCGAAATGCTGCAAAAGCGTATTAAAGGTTTTGACGAGCTGGAAGAAGATTTGCAGCATACCACAGATGAGGACAATGAAAAGTTAATCAGCAAACTTGAAACACTCTCGCACGAGTTGGCTGAAGACCTGGAAGAACACTTTGAAGAAAATTTGGAGAACAATGACCAGGAGGAAGACGAACAACCTGAAGTTGCATCGGAACCAATACAGGAAGAACCAACTCCTGAACCTGAACCTGAGCCGGAGCCGGAAGTCCACGAGCCTGAACCTGAGCCTGCTCTTGAACCCACAGACGAAGAAATACTGGAAGGACTATTAAATAGTAGGAAAAGCCACGTATTGCCCTCAGAATTGAAGGAAAAGGGTTTTAAAGCCAGTTTAGACAACAAAAGGCTGTTAGTTGGTAAGTTCTGCCTGCACAGAGGCAAATACGATACCTGTTATCAAATTGTTTTAAAAGTGAATAATTTTTTTTGAAGGAAGTTGTATAAAATACAATATATTGTATAATTTACAACACTTAATTAATATTAAATTAGAATAAAAAGTGAACCAAATAGCTACCGCAAACAACTACAATCAACTGCAAGACAGTATTGATAAGGTCATTGGGAAAATTGGCCTTCGTAGAACCAAATATCTATTGGACAGCTTTATTGATAACACTACTGTTACGCAAGGAGAGCGTGAAAAAATAAAAATGGTAACTCAATACCTGGTCAGCCTGACAGCAAAAGTATTTGAGCTAAAAGAGGAACTTTTCTACGTGAGTACAGTCCGGGAATACCGTGATGCCAGGATGTGCTGTTTTCACCTTTTACGAAAGTACACGGAGGACACTTACCCAAAAATAGGGTTGAACTTTAATTGCAGCGCACGGATTGTGATGTATGGCTGCTTCGCTGTGGAAGATCGTTTAGCCGTGCCCAAGGGCAATGCAAAATTTGTGGGCAACTATACCCTGCTTGAATCAAGGTTGATAGACTTTATCGGAAAAATTAATTAATCACCATCATGGAAGATACAAAGGAACTCATAGAAACTGTTTTAAAAAAGGATCCACAGGATATTGCTTTCGAGCCGATACCGGAAGAAAACGACAGCCCATTGGCGCAACCGGTGGTGCAAAAAACTCACACCTCGGAAGATGTAAGTGATTCCAAGAAAGATGGAAAGGAAACCTCTAACACAGCAGAAAATAAGGAGGAACCAAAAGTTAAGCCCAAAGAAAAACCAACGGATGCACCGGAACAGGAAATTGATGCCGAGCCAACGGAGGAAACAAAAAAAGATGGTGAATCCGGCAAGGAAGAAGAAGGCTTTGCTATCCCATTAGAACACGCTGGCCTGATGGCAGACAGCATCATCGGTACAATCAATAATACCGTACTGGAAGTGGGTGGCGGTTACTTTGTGACGATCCGTAAGCACAAGGACTTCTATGACTTTGAAGAAGTAATCCAGGTCATAGACGAGCAGAACGTTAAGAACGTTAAACGTATGAAGCTGGATGAAGAAGACAAAGCACTACTTCGCCCCTTGCTCATTCACATTCTTAGAAAAAAAGCTGCGGCACTCAGTCCTGAAAAGCAACTGTTAATGGTTGCGCTATCCATCATTATCAAAAAAACTAAAGTTGTTATGGAGATCCGTGCCGAAAATGAAATGCTTGTTGATCGTATTCGGGACATTATCAGAAAAGAGGTAAGGGCTTTCAAGGAAGAAGAAGAAAATGAGCAGGAAGAAACAACTTCGGAAACTAAAACAGAAAAGAACAAAGAAGAAACAGCCGAAATAATTTACGAGGAAACAATACAAAATCCCAAAGCTACTAACCGTACCGGATTGCCCGATTCTGCATTGGAAACATTTGAATAATTATTGACCTGGGAATGAATGTCTGCAATCGTAGAAAAACCAAAACTCTTTCAGGGAATAGTCCTCGTTAATAAACAGGACGAGCGACAACCAATGTTAATGTTGGTGTGTGGTGAAACAGGCGTTGGTAAAACATTCCGCAACATTTTAGAAATTGAAAACTACCTGCGGGATCATCCTGAAGTATATAGAAAAGGACGTAAGGTATTAATCTTCGATGTGAATGATGATGATTACGAATGTTACACTACCGTTAGTCCTGACTTTATACGTGATTTAAAGAGCATTCGCGCCCGCAGGATACGTCCACTCACCAAGTTTGGTGAAACCATGTCTATTGAAGAAAAAAGGGATATGGTAGAGCGTATGGTAAAGCAGTTCACAGATGGCCTGCTTGTACTGGAAGACTTGGACAAATACATGACCGGTGCAAAAGGTCAAACCATTGTAGGGCTGCTCACCACCAACCGCCATCATGGATTGGATATTATGATCTCCCATCAATCCATTGCTAAAATAACTACGACTGAATTTCAAAACTGTACATGGTTACGTTTGCACAAACAGGTCGATGATGTAACCAGGTATCGTAACCGGATCCCGAATTATTTCCTGGTCCGTATTGCAACGATCATAGTCGAAGAACAATATCTGATCGGGAACATTCGCTTTTTTGTGTATGTGAACATGAGAAAATTAAAACTCCGGGGATGCAGTGTACAAGCCTATATCCGTGCGTGTAAAAAATACCTTGATACAGAAGAAAACGGAATGGTGAGACGAATGATGATGGAGAGGGATTTTCAAGGCAGACTAATTTATAAAACCCGAAATGAAGTAGTTGTTAAACTCATTGGTGAGTTGCTCCGTTATCACGAGGTAAATTATCAAAGTCCTATTGCAACTGAAAAAGTTACTGAAGCAAAAGCAGCATAAACCAAAATCTATATAATATGAAAACCTATACTAAAACACACAGTAACAAAAAAGCAGCCGAAACTCATTTGCAAAAAATTAAAAACAGAGGCGGGAAAGCTACCATGAAAACTGTTAAAGGTGGATTTCATATTGAATATTCTTTTCCTGAAAAGAAAGGATCAAAAAACAAAAAATACGATGTCATTTCGCCTGATGGTTTTAGTATTCGTATTGGTGTACCGCCATTCACCTCTATTAAAGAGAGGGATAAGTATTTTAAGATGTGGAAAGAGCGATTTGAAAATCAGGGATATTATTCATCTGTTCCCTATGGCCGTATTCACCTTGCTGACTTGGCTGATTATTGCGAATGGATTGAGGTAAAATAATTACCTTACTTTCTCTTTTAGTATCTTGACTCCATTGCTTTCGCAAATTTGCAGGGCAAATAATTAATAATTTTCTTCTGCGCTCTGCCCATAATTGAGAAAGTAAAATCCCTGCTTCAATTGTTTTTCCTAAACCTACTTCATCTGCTAAAATTGCACCTTTAGAAAGTGGGGATTTAAAAGCAAAAAGTGCAGCTTCTACTTGATGCGGATTTAAGTCAACCTGTGCATCCATCAGAGCCACGTTAAACTTTTCGCTACTTCCCGAAGGGAAACGTCTTGTTAGCTCGTAGGCTATATATTTTGCTTGATATATTGTTAAATCTTTCAATTTAGATTCTTTCAATTAATTCTGTTTTTACTAACTCATACGCCTTTTCCTGGTCATATTCTTCATCAGGACGAAGCAGCGTTAAAATATCCGCTAAAAATTCAGGGTGCTTAAGTTTAAGTTCCATATTTTTCAAAAATTCCTTTTGCGATGGAACTTGTCCAACAGAAAAAATCATATATTTTTTAAAGCAACCAATAAGAGCTTTCTTATCGAGAGTTGAATGAGTAAGCGCTTTGTATAGATCATACAAGTCTCTGCCTTTTCTTCTTTGATAAAGCGCACGAAGTTTAGTCCCTAATAATTCCTCCAATTTATAAGTAGTGATTTTGCATGAACCGCTGTACCATCCGGACTTTACAGAAAAACTTTGTTTCTCCCAACCCAACTCTGCGAAATGCTCACGACAATTAGTTTCTACCTTAAGTTTAAGTTTTGCCTTTGGCTCAAATTCCGATTCAAACTTAAAACGCATGGTTGCCATACTATCTCCAAATTCAACGTTAGCTTTTCCAACAAATGCAAGAATCTCCCGGAGGCGATCTATAACTTCACCAATTGGCGATGCTTTAATTTGTACAAGATCAATATCCTCAGAATACCTTGCCTGTGGGTGAATATATAGTTTATGCAAAGCAGTACCACCTCGGAAAGCGAGATTTTCTGCTAAGAACTTATTGTTAAATATTTCCACTAAGGCCCTGCAAATAACCAGGTCTTGTTCTATCTGTTCATTTGTTTTCCAGGGAACATTTGTGCCCCATTTAATTATTTCATTTTGTGGTATCATTAATCTATTTCAATTTCAATATTTACAATTACATTCCAGCGTTCATCCGTTGGACAATCCTTAGTTTTAGAAACTGTCTTTAAAGGAGTGCGAAAGAAATTCAATTTTGCTTTTTGACTTTCATTGTACAAGTGATCCGCTAATTCCTTTTTATTTAAAACCTTATCCAGTAAGTAACCCAAGCGTTGTATAGTTGTCAGAGGTATTTCTTTTAGGAAGGACTTATTTATTTTTTCCAGCTTTATTTCTTCAACTAAATCATTGAGAATTGTTGCTGCACGACTTAGCCCTCCAATTCTCTTTTCATATTGTACCACGTCCGCAGCAGTTAATTCAGGAGATGATATTTTTAGATAACCGCTTTCTGTTTTCCTGCTTTCAAGTAGTTTCTCAGGAATTTTTTGGATGCTTATATAATTCACTTTTATTCCTTTTTTGTTAGTCGGTCTTAAATTCGGAAAGTTAGTAAATACAAAAAATTCTTGTGGTTGCTGGTGTGCAGCTCCATAGAATGAAGCAGCATTAACCAATCCTACATAGTAGGGACGTTTCAAAAATTTCATAAATCCATCTAAAAATGTTGGTGGTGGAAGTATGCCACGAGAAGCATATTGAGGTGGAATAATAAGATAATATCCTTTATGAATAGAAACA
>JBBSPT010000011.1:0-17113 GCA_038258515.1 Chitinophagales bacterium
AAAGAAGCCATTAAACCTGCTGAAAAGTGTGTTGCCTTCAAATGATGATGAGCTCGAGATTTCTTACAACAGCAATCATCTCTTTGTGAAGCATAAAGGAACGGAATTGGTTTGTCGCCTTATTGATGCACGCTTCCCGGATTACAAAGTGGTAATCCCCATGGACAATCCGTACAAACTCACCGTCAATAAAAACGATTTTCAAAATGCGCTGAGAAGAGTAAGTGTTTTTAGTAACAAGAGCACTAACCAGGTAGCCTTGACGATCACCGGGAGCGAACTGCAACTTGCAGCCCAGGATGTTGATTTTAGTTTTGAAGGAAACGAGCGCATGACCTGTCAATACGATGGAGAGGACCTGCAGATCGCTTTCAATGCAAAATTTTTGATTGAAATCCTTAATGCTGCCGATACAGAAGACATTGCAATCGAACTGAGCACACCTACAAAAGCCGGAATTATAAAACCGACAGAAAAAGAAGATCAGGAGGAACTCCTGATGCTTGTAATGCCCCTGATGTTAAATAGTTAATCCCGAATAAATTGTTTTGAAAAAACAGATGGGTTCGATCAACTTTCAATTTTGCTCTCCCGGTTTTTCCTGAGAGGAAGAAATAAGACGGTATTTCTTCTTGCCTTTTATAGCTTTTAAAATGGCCACCACCAAATAGATGGCGGATGCAAAAACATAGCACCATGGCAATCCTTTCTTTCCCAAGTGAAAATATTCGATCGCGATAAAGAAATATGTGACTGATTCAATCACGAAGAATACACCATCAACATAAGGAAAGAATTTCGCGATTCTTGCGTGCAGCGCTGCCACAGTCAGGAAGACGAGTCCTGCTATCGCAAAAAGAACGAACAAAGATTTATTCGAATCAAATTTTTCGAATCCGTGAAGCAAAATGATGCATCCCGCCAGTATGTGTGCGAACCTTTCATTCCGCTTTTTGATGCCCTCTTTTAATTGCAGCATAATAAAAATTCTTTGACGACTGATTGCGCAATATAGGTCAATAAATTTTTTAATTTCCTGCCGGAACATGCGTTTTTTCACCATCGCAAAGACAGCCTCCTCCTGGGCAGCGATGCATTTTGTCACTTTCTAAACAAAAACTTTCATTAAATTGTAGAAATCTTTTCCACCTGATTCAATAGTATTTTCCTCTCTTCAAAATGTCTTCCTCAATGGGAAAATTATTGTTCTTTATTTTTTTAATGATGACATCAGGTATTATGATTTCAACAACTGCTGAACATAAAAAAGAGTCTAACCATGAATCTCCTGTTCAAACCGACGGACCTTATGTGACGTATTCCGGCAGCCTGGTGTATGTAAGTTATATCATGGAAAAAAACGGGAAGAAGTTTGTAAAGTCAGAGGGAGTAAATGCTGACATGAAAAGCAGCCTGCGGTTAGTTGTCAACACCGATGTGCCGGGAAAAATATTTCAATTCAGGTTGAAGCGAAAAATGAAGAATGAAAAATCTGAGTTTCCTGAAGAGAAAAAATTACTGGTGTTGTCGGACATCGAGGGAAATTTCAGTGCATTAAAAAAACTTCTGGAAGCCGCGTCTGTAATTGATCAAAATTTCAACTGGATATTCGGGAAGGGCCACCTCGTATTGCTTGGAGATTTTTTTGATCGCGGCGGTAATGTCACCGAATCATTGTGGCTCATCTACTACCTGGAAGAGAAAGCCAAATCTGCCGGAGGTTACGTCCATTTCATTCTTGGAAATCACGAGATCATGAATCTTTCCGGAGACCTAAGGTACACACAGAAAAAGTACCTCGAGAACGCGAGATTGATTACCGGAGATTACCTCACCCTGTACGACGAAAGTTCTGAACTGGGTAAATGGCTGCGAACAAAAAATATAGTAGAGAAAATCGGAGACCTTTTATTTGTGCACGGAGGAATTTCAGGCGATCTTCTTCGCCTCAATATGCCACTTAAGTCGATTAATTCATTAGCCCAACCCTACTATGGCAATGACGGGTTTGACGACGATGATAAAATAGTGAACCTGGTTTTCGGGCAATATGGTCCGTTCTGGTACCGGGGATATTATGAGAATCCTGCAGCGGCCATGCAGGCGCAGGTTGACAGTGCTCTCTCACAATTCAGGGTAAAAAGGATCATCACGGGACACACCATTGTACAAGATACCATCAGCACCTTATTCAACGGAAAATTAATCGATGTAGATGTGCATCACGCTGCCGGAAACTCCGAATCACTTCTGATAGAGGACGGAAAATATTACCGCATAAATGCCGAAGGAGAAAAGATGTTTTTGATGGAAGATGAAAAATAGTTTTTCACCGGTTTGAATGTTAAATATTGAAAAGATCCAAGTCGATATCCAGGCGCGAATCACTGCCTGAAAATCGTTTTACATTTCATCCTATCTTTACGACTCTAAAAAACCGGAGTTAACAACCAACCCGGTTGCCAGGTAAATTTTTTTCCAGGATATGTTTTTTCAAAAAACTAAATTGAATGCCGCGCATTCGTGCTCATTGCCTTCATTGCTAAAACTTTCCCATTATTAAATCTCATTTTTATACGCCGATGCTAAAAAACTATAGCGCCTATTTTCTGCTGCTATCCTGTATTTCTATTTTTTCCTGTAAGAATCAAAATCGTACGTGGTATGCATACAAAGCAGATGCCGCCAGCAGTAGCTATTCTCCGCTCGACCAGGTAAATAAAGAGAACGTTAAAGAGTTGAAAGTTGCCTGGACATTTGATCCGGGAGATAATGTTGAAGGTTCACACTTCAGCGCAAGTCAATGCAATCCCATTATTATTGATGGGGTGATGTACACTTCTTCAGCGCGGCACAGAATTTACGCAATCAATGCTGCTGACGGAAAAAAGATCTGGTCCTTTGATCCGTTTGACGGAGGACCGGGAGGAGGTTCATTTCGAGGTGTTACCTGGTGGCAGGATGGTGATGACAAACGCATTTTATTTACCGGTGGAGATAAGCTATTTGCCCTGGATGCAATGACGGGAAAGCCTATTGAAACCTTTGGCAACAAGGGCTCTGTAAGCATGAATGTTGGTATTCGCGATGACTCAAGCATAATCTCTGTGAAACCAACTTCGCCGGGAATTGTTTATGAAGACTTATTGATTATTGGTAACGAAGTGTCGGAACTGTATGGTGCGCAGCCTGGCTATGTGAGGGCTTATAACATC
This sequence comes from Chitinophagales bacterium, assembly GCA_038258515.1. Lineage (GTDB taxonomy): Bacteria > Bacteroidota > Bacteroidia > Chitinophagales > Chitinophagaceae > Ginsengibacter. The sequence goes on from JBBSPT010000011.1 coordinate 3,216, forward strand.
AGGGATGGAATGCTAACGTGGACATTTCATACCGTCCCGCTGCCGGGAGAAATTGGCTACGACACCTGGCCAAAAGATGCATGGAAATATGCCGGAGGCGCTAATAGCTGGGGAGGAATGAGTGTTGATGAAAAAAGAGGAATGGTATTTCTTTCCACCGGTTCGCCCGCTTATGATTTCTATGGAGCCGACAGGGTAGGTAAAAATTTATTTGGCAACTGCGTCGTTGCACTGGATGCAAAAACCGGAAAATTAAAATGGTACTACCAAACTGTTCATCACGACCTGTGGGATTACGATCTCCCTGCTCCTCCTAATCTCGTAACATTGAATCGTGACGGCAAAAAAATTGATGCCGTAGCGCAAACTTCTAAAATCGGATTTCTTTATGTGCTTGATCGTGAAACCGGGGAACCTTTATTTCCCGTAGAAGAAAGGCCCGTACCAGCTTCAGATGTGCCGGGAGAAGAAGCGTGGCCAACCCAACCTTTTCCTTTAAAGCCAGCTCCCTATGCAAGGCAACTTCTGACGATAAACGACCTCGCTGACTTCTCACCAGAGTCTAATGATTCTCTTATAAAAACGTTTAATAGCCTGCGCTATGATGGACTCTTTACACCTCCTTCTGTAAAAGGAAGCCTTAATTTTCCCGGGACGATCGGTGGTTCAGAATGGGGCGGAGCGGCTTATGACATTCCATCAGGAATAATTTATGTAAAATCAAATCATTCGCCTGAGATCGACAAGCTCGTGAAGACAGAAAATGAAAGTGGTGGCGCTGAGACGCAGGGATATGCAGATGGAAAAAAGTTTTATCAATCCTATTGTTTGAGCTGCCATAAAGAAGATAAAAGCGGCGAGCAATTTCTTTATCCCTCTCTTATCGACATCAAAAAAAGGTTGACTGAATCGGCAGTACTTAATAAGATCTTGGTAGGCGGTGGAAAGATGCCTGCCTTTGCGTCCGTACTGCCAGGTCATGAAAAATCAATTATAGATTATTTGTTTGACAATCATGACAAACGACTGACCCGTGCGGAAAGAGACCAACTGGAAATTCGAAGTAATACGTTGGCGAATGAAGCATTAAAAGACAAAGCAGACATGGACACTTCCGCGCGGTACCTGAATATTTTAGCTTATTCAATTTTTAAGGGGCCTGATGGCAATCCTTCCATTAAGCCACCATGGGGCACTATGAGTGCAATTGATTTAAGTACCGGCGAGTATCAATGGACAATCCGGGTAGGCAATCATCCCGACTTGCAGAAAGCGGGGGAAGAGATTACAGGCGCTACAAGTATGACTGGCCCAATCGTTACAGCCGGCGGACTTTTATTTAACAGTGGTACAAGAGATAAAAAGTTGCAAGCATTTGACAAGGCCACGGGAGCAATGTTATGGGAAACTACCCTTCCAGGTTTTGGTTCCTCAAGTCCCAGTACTTACATGGTGGACGGCAAACAGCATATTGCTATTTCCGTGGCGGGAACAAAAGAAAATCCTGCGGGCTCTGTGATAGCATTCGTTTTGCCTTAGCCAGAAAAAAGATATCAGATGTGAAGAAGGAAATACCTGACTATATAAATTTGGGAAAACTTTGAATACTGCTTCTCTAAAAGAAATTAGAGTTGGTTGCCAGTTAACTCATTCCATTTAACACAGCATCGATCCGTTCTTTCACAGCATCAAAATCGGCGTAACCTCTCACGATCATGTGAAACTTTAATTCACTCGTTTGAATGAAGGCGGCTGGAAATCCAGTGACCTGCAATTGCCGGCACAAAGCAAATTCGTGGTGTGCCTGCTCTTTGTACTCTTCCTCGTTTAACTTCTCAAAAAATTCTTCTGCCGGAACGTTGTATTTATCTAACAGCAATCTGTATGCTTCATCGTCTGTAAGATCGCGGCCTTCAAAGTGCAAAGCATATTGCAGGTCTGCTGCAAAGCTCACCTGCTGAGCTGGTAAAAATTCTTTAAAAACACACAATGCAATGGCCGGCTTTTCAGAATTGGGAAACCAATCGCTCTGCTCAGGATGCCTGATATGCCACAAATAATCTTCTCCAAACTTTGCCCCGGTTACTTCTTCAACTCTTTGATACGCCCCCTCAATATATTTTGCGGTAGCACCTATAGATACAGGTTCTTCGGGCAAAACCATACCGCCCGATAAGACTTCGAATTCCAACACGTTTTTATATTCAGAATAGATCTTTTTCATGACCCCACTGAAGCCATAGCACCACCCGCAGTATGCATCATAACAGTATATCAGTGTAGGCACTATTTCCTGTTGTTCCATAATTTAATGAATCATATCCTTTAATTCACGAAGGTAGCGATCAATGTACTCTTCTTTCTTTTTCAGGCAGTATTGCATGATAAAGCGTGGATGTGGCAATGCAATTATTCTTTTAAAAAATTTCATCTCATCATTCAACCGTGACAAGTAATGAAAGTTTTTTCCTTCACCGAGACAAAAAGCAATTTCCTTTTTTATACCAAACCCTAATTGCCTTTCGATATTTTCAATGACGAAAGGCTTGAGGTTTCTTTCCAACTCCTTATCGTCGTAATAATTAAGGTTTTTATTATTCTTTGTAAATCCGAGAGGACTGATTGAGGAAATATAAAACCTGCCATAAAAATTTTCGGGTCCTCCAAAGGCATTGATCATTTCATAAATAAAGACCGAACTCAATTCCCTCTTTTTCTGAAAATCATTGTTTATACCACAAATTGTTTCGAGCCTTACAGGATCTGTAAAAGGAATACCGGTCATGCCGGCACCAAATCTGCCGGGATTGATTCCAATGATGATGAACCGTGGATTTTTATCACTATAATACTTTGTGTAAAACTCATTACAAAGCTGGAAGGTTGATGCATTGCGAAAAGGATTCATCACTTCCACATTTGCGGGTATCTTCGTCGTAAGTTCAATGTTCTTTAAAAAAGATAAAATCTTTTTAGCTACTGTCATTACACCTTCATTTTATTCTTTTTGCCAGAAAAGACTTTTTCATATTGTTCATCATAATCGTCACGAATTGTTTTCATCCATCGGTCCCACCAAAGAAAGTAAAGCCCGTAGTTTCCTTTAAAAAACTGGTGATGCTGGTTGTGATTCGTAGAAGTGTTAATCCATTTTCCAAGCCAATGCTTGTTAAAATGCCTTGGGTACAATTCGAAACCCAGGTGACCATAAACATTGTAGACAATCATCAGAAAAAAGAAAATCAACAAATGCAGACGATGCATAGGGAGAACGAAAAGGAAGACGACGAAGATGCCAGCTTCCACAACAGCTTCTAACGGATGAAACGCATATGCGGCCCATGGAGAGGGGTTTGTGGACTGGTGATGCACAAGATGAAATATTCTGAATAACTTTCTATTGTGTATCAATCGATGTGTCCAGTAAAAATAGGTGTCATGAATAATGAACATCAATGGGAAGGCTATGAAAAAATAGAACCAGCCGTAAGTAGAAATGTCTTCATAAAAAAAAGTATGGGCTGTAATTTCAGGAACCTGCAGAATCACTAAGGGAACAACGGCGAAGATGAAAATAGTTGTAACTGAAAAGCCGATCTCACGCAGGTAGTCTTTTCGCCATGGACATTTTTTTTGGATCTTCCTGTGGCTGACTTTGTTTTTTATGAGGAAATAGAAAACGAAAAACGCAACGCCTGCTGCAAGAAAATATCTCGTTCCGATTTTTTGAAAATAGAAAAAGTAGTGTGACCAGTCCATAGGATCTAATCTTATTTAATGTGCTTCCAGCCAGTTTTCTCCTACGCCCACTTCTGCATCAGCAGGTACGTCATTTGGCAATAACAGCGCCGTCTGCATGCATTCGATGATGATGGGTTTTATAGTTTCTACTTCACTTTTGTGGGCATCGAAAACCAGTTCGTCATGTACCTGCATGATCATCTTCGAACGGAAGTTTTGTCTTTTAAATTCTTCATGAATTTTTATCATCGCCAGCTTTATCATGTCGGCAGCGGTGCCTTGTATTGGCGAATTAATCGCGTTTCTTTCTGCATATCCACGAACCGTGAAGTTGCCTGAGTTGATATCTTTTAACCACCGCTTCCGACCCATCAACGTCTGTACATATCCATTCTCCCGGCAAAAATTGATGGAATAATCCATAAACTTTTGGATGCCGGCAAATTGCTTTTTATAGTTTTCTATAATCTCCTTCGCCTCAGTTCTTGAAATATTTAGATTCTCTGCCAATCCAAAAGCGCCTTGCCCATAGATAATTCCAAAGTTTACACTCTTCGCTTTGTAGCGCATTTCTTTTGTCACATCGTCTTCATCCACGCCGAAAACTTTTGAGGCCGTAGCAGTGTGAATGTCTTTCTTCTGTTTGAAAGCATCTACCATTGCAGGATCGCCACTTATCGCGGCAACGATTCTCAATTCAATCTGTGAATAATCTGCTGAGATAATTAAATGATCACTGTCACGAGGAATGAATGCCTTTCGTATTTCACGGCCTCTCGCTGTTCTGATCGGAATATTTTGAAGATTAGGGTTGTTGCTGCTAAGTCTCCCTGTAACTGCAATTGCCTGTCCATAACAGGTATGAACACGTTCTGTTCTTTTGTTTATAATTTGAGGAAGTGCATCAACGTAGGTAGATTTTAATTTTGTAAGCTCCCGGAAATTTAAAATGTCCTCAACGATGGGATTTTCCTTCGCCAGTTTTATCAGTACATCTTCGCCCGTTGCATGCTGTCCACCTTTGGTTCTTTTTGTAGTGGTTCCTAACTGCAGCTTTTCAAAGAGCACTTCGCCAACCTGCTTTGGCGAGGCAAGATTAAACTTAATACCGGCCTGTTGATGCACACTTGCTTCATGTTTTGCTGCTTCTGTTTCTAATTCCTTTGAATAAACCTGTAAAAAATTCATGTCAACTTTTACTCCCACATGCTCCATTTCCGTCAACACTTTTATCAGTGGAGATTCCACCTCGTAAAAAACCCGCTCAACCTGTTTTGCTTTCAACTCAGGTAAAAAAACATTTCTCAATTGACGTGTGATATCGGCATCTTCAACCGCATATTCTTTTACTTTCTCTACTTCCACATCACGCATCGTTCCCTGGCCTTTCCCTTTTTTACCAATTAATTCTGTGATAGAAACCGGGAGGTAACCAAGGTATTGTGCACTCAGCAAATCCATGTTCCGCCTACCCTCACTTTCAATTACATAATGAGCAAGCATGGTGTCAAAGAGCTTTCCCTTTATTTCAAAACCATACCATTTCAAAACGAGAATGTCATACTTGATGTTCTGTCCGATCCAAAGTTTGGACTCATCGTCAAACAGTTCCTGGAAATGACGAAGTATATGCACAACACCTTCTTCATCGTCAGGACATGGCACATAATATCCTTCCGAATCTTTGAACGAAAAACTTAATCCAACAAGTTCCGCTTCGTTCGCATCAATGTGAGTGGTCTCTGTGTCAAAAGAAATTTCCTTCTCTAATTTAAGTTTTTTCACCAGGTCAATTATCGCCTCATCACCTTCTGCCAGGCAATAATTATGATCAGTATTATTGATGTTTTTTTCTGCTGTAAGTCCCGGTTTTTCTTTCGCCTTCTCAACTTCTTCGGGCTTTGGAATTGGCACTTCCATCGCGTTTCCAAAGAGATCTGTTTGTATCACTTGTTTTTCGACAACGAATACGTTGTATTCATCCCCTAAAATTCTTTTACCAAGAGATTTAAATTCAAGCTCGGCAAAAATATCTTTCAGAGCATTCGTATCGTAGGCCTTTATTCTAAAATCTTCTTCATGAAATTTGCAAGGCACTTCGGTAATGATTGTGGCAAGCTTTTTACTCATGATGGCACTCTCTCTTCCTGCTCTTATTTTTTCACCCAAAGAGCCTTTAATATTTTCAGCGTCAGCCAAAATATTTTCGACACTTTCATATTGAGCCAAAAGTTTTGAAGCAGTTTTTTCTCCTACTCCTGCGATACCCGGTATGTTATCACTCGCATCACCCATCAATCCGAGTATATCGATCACCTGGCTTACGTTTTTGATATTCCATTTCTCACACACCTCTTTCACACCCATTATTTCTACCTTGCCGCCCTGGTATCCGGGTTTGTAAATTTTTATTTTATCGGTTACCAGTTGGCCAAAATCTTTATCCGGCGTTACCATAAACACTTCGTAATCTTCTTTCTCCGCCTGCTGCGCAAGAGCGCCAATGATATCATCGGCCTCGTATCCATCACACTCTACCACGGGCAAATTAAACCCTTCAATTATTTTTTTAATATCAGGAATAGAAGACAAAAGATCTTCAGGCACCTCCTGCCTGTTGGCTTTGTATCCCGCAAAATCAGTATGTCTTTCAGTGGGCGCCCATGTATCAAAAGCCACTGCAAGGTGCGTAGGTTTTTCACGGGAAATGAGATCGAACAGCGTATTGGTAAAGCCAAATTGCGCATTGGTATTTTTCCCTTTTGTAGTGATGATCGGGCTGCGAATGAGTGCATAGTATGCCCGGTAAATGAGCGCCATTGCGTCTAATAAGAATAACTTTTTCTCCATCCTGTAAATTTATGACAAAGCGGGGGTGCTGCAAAAGTCATTCGATTATAGAAATGTAAATGAAAGTTGATAATACAAGGATCGACATAGGCGGATTAATTGTCTTACAGCAAGATTAGAATTAATGCGGAAATATTTTTTAAATCTTTACTTCTGAATTTTGTCCTTGATTTTCTTTTAATTGTTTTTCTGAAGGATATTAGGAACTGTTATAATTGCAGCAATAAGATCATTTATCGTAAAATTATGAAACTGGTTGGAGAGACTATATGCTGCCCATTAATTTAAAGAAGATTTTGCAAGGCGTCGATTTTTAGTCTTTGGAATTAATCCGAAGGCTATTAAAGAAGCGCCCGGTTCGGTAACATATATCTTTTGTAATTTTAAATATGGACATTAAAGAACCGGATCACACCTATCGAAATAAACATTACTCTATACAGGAATACCTGGAAATGGAAAATGAAGCATTGGAGAAGCACGAGTATTATGAAGGAGAAATTTTCGCGATGTCCGGTGCAGGCGCCAGGCACAATATCATTTCAGTTAATCTTATTGTATCCCTGGGTAATTCCCTAAAGGGCAGACCCTGCCAGCCTTTCGGCAGCGATATGAGAATACATATTCCTGAAAACAGTTTATTCACTTACCCGGATATTTCCGTTATTTGCGGAGAGATATTAACCTCGAAAGAAGATAATAACACTGCAACAAACCCAACAGTAATAATAGAAATACTTTCTCCTTCCACCAGGAATTACGATCGTGGCGTAAAATTTATGCTTTATCGTTCCATACCTACATTGAAGGATTATCTTCTTATAGAAGCTGAATTAATTCATGCAGAACATTTCGCCACAAATAAAGAAGGGCTTTGGCAATTGAAAGAGTACTCAAGTGTAGAAGATCAAATAACTCTGGAATCTCTAAATGTAAAATTGCTCCTTAAAGATATTTATGAGCGGTGTAAGCTTTAGGTGAACAAGCTTTTGGAAGTTCTAAAAGTTCCAAAAGCTTTTATATCATTAAAATCTGGATTCAAGATAACAAGGTAACATCGCCCTCCATGTGGGCCAGTCGTGCGTCATATCGCTTCCCCAAATGTCAAGCTCATAATTTATTCCTTTGTCGTATAACACTTTGGCAAATCTTCCGGAAGCTCCGGGATCTTCATAGGCTCCGCTGCCGGATAGTATGTGGATGTGATGGCTCTTGCGAATGTTGTTAAGATACCATTCGTCCGTTAGGTTGGGCATATAATTCATGGGAGAATTGATGTAAACCTGCTCGTCATTGTAGCCGTCCGTGTATTCATGCAAATCGTACACTCCACTCATGGCAATCACTCCATTGATGAGGTCGGGCTTTTTTAAAAATAAATTCATGCTGTGCAATGCTCCAAAACTTGCGCCGCAAGTGGTCACCGGGGTGTCGGGAGATGTGTTCGCTCTTACAAATGGAATGACTTCATTGAAAACATAATTGTTGAACTGGTTATGACGGATAGCTTTATGTTCTCCCAACATTTCCTTATTCATCCAGCTCTCCATATTCATGCTGTTGATGGAGAAAACTTTCACTTTTCCTGAATCGATGAAAGGAGCGATCGAATCGATCAACTGGAATCTTTCATACTCCAGGTAATCCGCTGCAGCCGTAGGCACAAGCAATAATGCGAAACCATAATCTCCATAAGTAGCTACGGGCATGTCCCTGTCAAGTGAAGGGCTGAACCAGGAAGTGAGTTCTCTTTTCATGAATTAATTTATTAGATGATGCAAAGGAAAGAATAATAAAAAAGGAATTTTAACGGTTTACTGCTGCAAACCATGTGATTTGAAGCTTCTCTCACCGCATAACATACTTTCTTATCAACCTTATTTTTTGACTGCCAGGTAATAAAATCAAAGCTCAATTGATGATCGTATTCAATCTGAATGTATAAACGCGAAATAAAAAGTATGTCTTCAAAAAGATCTAACACCAATTACCAAATGATAATGGGACGATATAAATCCATACTTGCCAAATGTAAAAAGAGTGTTGATAAATATCGTGAAACGTAATAAATTAATTCTAAATGCAACTCTAGTATTTGGCGAGACGCTAAATCTCCCATCTGAAAAATGCATTTTTTTGATCTTAAATTGAATATTATGAAACTGATTCCATTGCTTTTTCTTATGACATTTAGCTGCACGATTTACGCTCAAAAATCAATATTTGTGCGGATATATGATCTAAACGGGAAAAAAATCAACAAAGGTGTAGTTTTTTCAGTAACGGACTCATCCATTCAACTAATGGGAAAAGACATACCGATAGATATTCCGATCAGCAAAATTGGTTCAGTCAAAACGAAGCGGTCACCTGGAAATAATCTGCTGAAGGGAGCAGCGATAAGTGCGCCCATTTTATCACTTTTATTTTTCGTCAGCGGAACACCGACAAAAGATATGAGCAACGGCCTCGGCTCTTTTCTTGAATACACCCCGGGTCAGGGTGCCATAGGTGGTGCACTAATAGGCTTACCCGTTGGTGCTGCAATTGGCGGCCTAACCATTTCTTTTAAAAAATCAAGAACTTTCTTAATTGATGGTGATTTGATGAAATGGAAAGCGTTTCAAACATTCATTTTTGAGAGAAAATAAAATTATTCCTGTACTTCTTTTACGAAATTGCTCATTTCAACCCCAACTTTTCCAACAATACTTCCTTTCTTGCTTTTGAAACCATCAATTTTTCATTTGTATTTATCACGACATAACCGCCATCTGTTTTTATATAATGTGTAACTGCATTCATATTTACAATTGTAGAATGGTGGATACGAATAAAAATTTCTGACGGCAACATTTCTTCTATATCGCCCAGTGCTTTTGATACAAGGAATTTCTTTCCATTTGTAAGGAAAATATTTGTGTAAGCGCCCTCTGCGTGGCAATAAAGAATGTTTTCCCCGGGGATAAATTCATACCCCTCCCGTTGGGGGAATGCAATCTTTTGTTGATGCGCCGGTTGTCCGATGTTATGCAACAGGTTCTGAATGTTCATTGCACCTTCAGAGGCTAATATCTTTTCACCGGCCTTTTTTACGGCAATCTGAAGATCGTTTGGATCTACTGGTTTTAAAAGATAATCTACAGCGCTTATCCGGAAAGCCTTCGCGGCAAATTTGTCGTACGCTGTGGTGAAGATGATACAGAAATCAATTTGGTCGAACATTTCAAGCAATTCAAAGCCATTCATCCAGGGCATTTCAACGTCGAGAAACACAAGGCGAGGCTTCAATTTCTTTATAGCAAGAACACCTTCTTTTGCGGAAGTCAGTGCTGCACATACTTCTACGTTGCTGCAATATTTAGCCAGGTCGGTCTTAAGAGAATCCACACAATGCTGTTCATCATCTATGATGAGTGCTTTTATCATCTTATCTACGTGAAATTTTCAAATGAAACTTACAGAATCGCCCACTTTAAAATTAATCTCTATGGTGGCCAATTCACAACCCTAAATGATAAATAACGGATTTGATTTGATAGTTGTTATGATTAGTTTAATATCACATGAACTTTTATTAACGAACTCTCACAAAATTTTGCATCACTTAAACCTAATATTCTGTTAGTTGAATAATAACTTTAGTTCCGGTTGCTTTCCCATACTTGTCCCTTTTATCTATCATCTCCACGCTCGCTTTTCGTTCGTTCAGGAAATTACTTAGGTCAATCCTGCTTTGGGTTAATCTAACTCCTTTAGACTCATGCGCAAGAGAACCCGCCCGGAATTTACCCTGAATTGACACATCTCTCCCGATACCATCGTCATCGATGACACAGTTAATGATGCTACCTTTCTGCTGCACTTCCACATTCAATGATCCGGCTTCGTCTCGCGGTATGATACCATGCCATATTGCGTTCTCAATAAAAGGCTGAATGATCAAAGCAGGGACCATAACGGATTTTAGATCAAGATGCTTATCAATATAAAAATTGTAACTAAACTTATTTCCAAAGCGCATACTTTCCAATTGGGTGTACAGCTTGCATGTTTCCAATTCATCGAATAAAGTAATATCTCTCCTATCGGAGTTTTCAAAAATAGTGCGAATAAGTTTTGAAAAGGTGGTCAGATAGATAGTAGCCTTCTCATTTTCATTTTTCTGAATCAACGACTTGATAGAATTCATGCAATTGAAAATGAAGTGTGGATTCATTTGTGACCGAAGGGCTTTTGCCTCAAGTTCCATCAATTCTTTTTCGTGTTGACTTTTTCGTATTGCTTTTCTGCGAATTACATTAATCCTTTTTCTCAAAATAAAAATCATTGCCAACAACAACAAAGCCACTACCAAAAATTTAAACCACAAGGTTTGCCATAATGCCGGTTTAATGATGATGATGTAATTGGTAGGAGCAGCTTTCCAGTTACCACCTGAAATCTGAGCTTTAAGCCTGAAAATATATTTACCCGGGGTTAATTGGGTATAGGTTATTCTTCGGTTGAAAGAATTAGTGTAATGCCAAATGTCTTTTATTCCATCCAACTCGTAGGCATATTCTAATCGTTCAGGAAAGAAGAATTCAGAGGCGGAAAAAGAAAAAGTAAGCGAACTTTTTTCGTGCGGAAGTTCAATATCGGTTTCCTCGCCAATTGCACCCCTGGTAAAAATAACTTCGGGGCCTGCGGTGATTGTATTTAACAGTGGCCTTGGTGTAAAATTTATTTTTGAGAAGTTAGTAAGGTTGAAATATTCTATTTGATCGCGTCCACTTATGAACAGATAATTATTACAATAGCCTTTGTAGTAATCAAGTTGCCTTGACCAACCATTGCTGACATCAAATAGTAATGATTGTTGCTTTTCATAATTATATACCACTACTCCCTGGAGACCAATAAAAAACATACAATCTTTTCCTCCGAAACGCAAGTAGTTAAAATTACCTGGAATAAAACCCCTCGTTCCATTCGCGATAGAATCAACACAGATTAATTTATCCGGGTCAATAATACGAACTCCAAATCTCGGGATCCAAATCCATATACGACCATCATTATCCAGGGCATATTCTACAACCTGCCTGCTCCTTTTCGAAGTGTTAAATAATCGTCCCTGGTCGTCCATTGCATATTGAATAGACCTCGGTTCCCCGGTTGTGGATCCAAATAATAAATCATTTGAAAGAGGGATAAATTTATGAGTAAGAAAATCGTATTGCGAAATAGATTTCAGGTTGTTTATGTACAATTTATGGCGACCGCTATCGTAATTTAATTTTGTAGTGCCTATTATAAAATTTGACTCCTTGTCAAGATGATCAATTTTGAAGGAATCCGTATTGAAAGTGCGATGATCAATGTGATATACTGTACCGTTTTGAGACCTCAACAAAATATTTCCTTCACGGGTTGTTGTAACGTCCCAAAATTCTCCAATATTCTTCAACCATTTCAGGCGTGGAGAAATTTTGTCAGCGTATTCAAATTTGTTGCTACCAGTTTTCAATATATATGTTTCCAAACATGTAGTCCAGAACCGGCCACTGCCGTCTTTAGTTATAAACTCATTACTCGCCTCTCTAAATGTGTACCTGTTAGAATAAAGAGGCACCGGAATTGATTTTACAACCTGCATATTATTATTCAGTACATACACTCCACTCGAAAAAGGCACCGCTGCATAATAATTCAAAGTTTTATCATCAAAGTAGATATCACCCAATCTATTTGCAAAATAATCGTGCGTGAGTTGGCACTTAATACTTGTCGATTTCAGGGAGTAATAGTCTGGAAGAGAAACATACAACAGCCCTTTATTCAAGACCCAAACATTGCCTTCCCTGTCATTGGCGATATATTGAATTTCGTCAAAAGAATGCTCCTTTTGAGATATGTTGATCCATTGCAGGTTCCCTTCTTTTGTATCGAAAATACCCGGGTTGGGATCTATTATCCCTAATATATATTTGCCCGTGGTCCACTTTGCAAATTCTCTTATCGTATATGCCTTCCATAAATTTTTAGTTTTTAATCGTCCATCATGTGTAAATAATTTTACAAGACCATTATGGGTATTGTATTTTGCAAAACCATTTGAGACAGTGCTGAACCATATTGTGCTGTCATCAGCGACATCCATTTTTCTCACATCATACAACGTGGGGCATTTCTGATACTTGTTTACAGCTGGATTAATGACCATGAAGTTCTTCGAGAATTGCTTTGTTTTTTTATCGAAGAGATAAACTCCATTAAAACTTCCTATCCACAATTTTGATGAATCTGTTGCGTGAGGTGCAAAACTGGATACCGTATTTAAATTCTCATCGTCCCAACAGTCTGACATTTCCGATTGAAGATTAAAATGCTGGAAATTTTTTAAGGAAGGATCGTAGATAAGCAATCCCTTTGAATCAGCGCCGATGTATACCTGGCCATTGTTCTCGATAAAAATAATTTCAGCGCTTATGTCAAACGAATTTCCTGTCTCTTTGGAATGATAAGACAGTAAAGCAAACGTGCTATTTTTTCTGTTGAAATAAGAAAGCTTTGTGTCTCCGCCTATATAAAAATTATTGTACTTATCCTCAGCTATTGCACGAATGCCGTTTAATCCAAACGCAAATGCTTCTTCTTTAGTTGAATAATTCACTACTTCTGAACCATCGAAAGAACTGAGACCCTGAGCTGTTGAAAACCACATCAGGCCATCACTGGAAAAATAAAAATAATCCGACGTAATGGTGGCCATAAAGGAATGGCCGATAGCCTTGAAAACCGGAAGTTCAGATGTCTGTTCAATATTTACCGGTTGACAATAACATTTGAAGCAACATAGAATGCTAAATGAAAATAAAAATAGTTTCATTTTTTTCTAATTAACAAGGAAATGAATAAAGCAATCTTGATGTCTTCCTTCCATTGGATCAATGCAGCAACTCCCATCCCTATGTCAATTCATTAGCTTAGCAGTATTTTATTTCTATTCACAAACACTTCCTGTAGGTCAGAAGTACGATCATTTTTGTCTCTTTGAAATTACAACTTAGCCGTATCAATTCACAACATTATTTGCCAGCTATATCTGTAATCTGATAGACGAATACTTAAATTCATTTTTAGTAGCTACCTCAAAATTTATTGAATCGGCATATAAAGTCTCCGCTGATAACTATCAACTCATAATGCGCAAATACATGCTCGTGGTTGATATATTTTATAAAGCAATATAGATTTAGAATGAGGAAGACAGGTTTTCCGTTGTTTAGTAAAAAATAATAACTGTAATCTTTTCCTTACTG
>JBBSPT010000012.1:0-16843 GCA_038258515.1 Chitinophagales bacterium
CATTGGTATCTTCGAGATATAGAACATTAGGTGCATCAGCAACTAACACCCCTTTTTTCCATCTCATAATACTATTGGGCAGATCAAGCCCTTCGGCAAAGACTGTCCTCTTATCCATAACTCCGTCACCATTTGAATCAGTGAGAAGTATTATTTTGCCTGTACCACTTCTGTCAAGTGGATATCCGTGCATCTCAACCACATACATGCGTCCATATTCATCTATTTCCATATCTACAGGATCAGAAATCAAAGGCTCGGAAGCTATCATCTCGATCTTAAATCCATCGGCAACCTGGTATGTTGACAGTGCATCTTTTGCTTCCACTGCTGTTGAACCGGGATCCGTTTTTTGTTCACAAGAAGTGATGCTTACAATTAAAATAAGAAAAAATAAATGTGAAAATTTATTTCTTGAAATAATGTTGTCATACATTTTAAATACAATTAAATGTAGATGGTAAATTAACTATTAATAATTTGTCCTAATCAATGGTTTACTTAGTTATCGCTGTATATAATTGTTTATTCTTTTTGTTTAGCTTTTAGCTTGAAAAATACACCTTGCGAGAATATTATTTTCAAAAAAAGTCTTATGGGAGACTATAAGAAGATAGCCTCAGAATAATCATTTGGCCTTTTGATTTCTAACAATTTCTAAAGCAATCAGCATGATAATCAGAGACGAAAGCCAGAAATTTGCAATAAAAAATCCAACTATTTTTCTTGACTTTATAAAAGCAAATATTAAGTTTTTGTTTCACTGTACAGTTCTTTTCTGTCGTTACAAACATGAGCTGCTACCATGCTTCCAAATAAAGCCGGTGAAAGTCCCCGACTTCTATGGGCCGTGGGTTTGTAGCGGTGCAATGAGCTTCTTTAGCCTTCTCTGCTAACGGCTTTAGCTCCTCTTTCGATATTCCAAGTTCACGTAAGCTAAGTGGTACACCTAATTGCTGGTTCAGTTTATAAAATCTATCAGGTATTAATGCAGCATCTTCTATTTCTAATACCTTGGCAATGGCCTTCATTTCATTTTTACAGTCATCAAAATTAAACCGTAACACTACCGGAAGAAAAATTGCATTGAGTGTGCCATGATGGAACTTTCTATCAGTAAGCGCTCCTAACGGATGACATAAACTATGCACAGCGCCCAGCCCTTTTTGAAAGGCAAGACCTCCCTGCAAAGAACACATCATCATTTCGGAACGTGCCTGGCGGTCAGCGCCATTGTGTGTTGCCCTTAGAATATTTTTATACCCCCGTTCCAATCCATCTAATGCTATGGCATCAGCCACTGGATTGAAACGATTGTTGCAAAATGTTTCGATGCAGTGTGAAATTGCATCCATGCCCGTTCCCGCAGTTAGCAGAGGAGGCATCTCTACTGTAAGTTCAGGATCACAGATAGTTGCTTTCGGTAATAAATGGTTACTCAGAAATCCCAACTTTAGTCCACTCAAAACCGTTAGCAAAGCTGCCCGTCCAACCTCGCTTCCACTTCCCGCAGTTGTTGGCACCGCAATGAGTGGAGGTAGTTTATTTGTGATTTTTGAAATGCCGACCTGCACGATGGAATATTGTTCTAATGGAGGCAGGTGATGAACCAGTATGCTAACACACTTGGCCAAATCCATCGGTGAGCCGCCACCTACGGCAACGATGCCATCACAGGTAAACTGGTTATAAATCCCAAGGGCTTTAATAGCACTTGCTTCTGTTGGATTAGTTTCCACATCATCAAAAACAGTAGAAACATGAATGCCTAAACGATCAATAATTCCGAGTTTTACTAATCCTTTATCGGTAATTATTAGTGGACGTGAAATATTATATTTCTTCAACAGATCTGGTAGTACAGCCAACGCTCCAAAATCAAAATAGATATCAGTGAGGTAAGTGATATTTGGTGTTCTCAGCATAATTTTTTTAAATATTCTTCAGATGGAACCGGGGCCCACGGTGCAGGTAAATTAAGATCGGAGAAAATCACCTGGGCACAATTGTAACCCGGAAGGCCGGTAATATTTCCCCCGGGATGACAGGCCGATCCACAAAGATAAAGCCCTTTCAAATGGCCACGGAAATGCCCAGCTCCGGGGAAAGGGCGATGGTCACCAATTTGTCCGTTTGTAAATGCGCCCACGAGTAAATCCCCATCTTTCATATTGTGAAAAGATCTTTCTGTGTCTAACGCACTGCGGGTAAACGAACTGATAACATTGTGCTCCAGGTTAGGTGCATACTCTGTCCACAGCTTTAGCATTTGTCTGCCGTGCTCATCTTTTTCACGATCCCAATTTGTGGGTTCACCTTTTAGGCGGTAAGGTAATTTCTCCCACATGAAAGCGGTGTGTTTTCCCGCAGGAGCCTGGGATGGATCAAAAACGGTGGGGCAACTTCCCCACATCACGGTCGGCGGAATGGAGCCATGCTCATGGTGCTGCACAATGTCAGGATATTGCCGGATATGTTCCAATCCTAAAATAACCATTAAAGCCTTTCCGAGATCCGGATTGCTTTCTATTGCTTTATACCTGGGCGGAGCATTCAAATTAAGGTTCAGAGCGAAAAGGGGTGCAATAAGATTATATTGAAAATTATTTGCTTTCTCTCTCCACGCTTTGGGAACAAAAGCCTCATCCATTAAATCAAGAAATGTCTGCTGTGGATTTAAACCTGAAGCAACAAAATGACGGGCACTAAAAACTTCTCCGGTTGTTGTTTCTACTCCAACGGCTTTGTTGTTCTCTACTAAAATTCTTTTTGGCTCAATTCCAAGTTTTATTTCTCCGCCATTTTCAATAACCGCAGACACCAATGCACGGGCTAATGCGGCAGAGCCACCTTTGCACATCTGTGCTTTACCCGAGCTGGCAAGTAAGGCAGGAATATGATGACCAAATCCCTTGCACCGCAGGTCAACCTCTCTCAATCCATTGAAAAAAAGCAACCCTGCCTGGATAACAGGATGTTCAAATTCCTTCATAACAAACTCTATAGGAGACAGTAAACTGGTTTCGAGAAGTAAACGGCCTTCGGAACTTTTTTCAAGAAGTGCCCGGCGATGCTTTACAGGAATTGGGGGCGATTGACTTTCAGGAATTAAAATTTTCTCAACGATTGGTAAAAACTTTTCACGCCAGTTTATGAGTGCCTTTGCATCTTTCTTACTAAATTTTGCAAACGATTCAACCGTTTTATCAAATCCGGTCCACCATTCCAGTGATTCATTATTGCGAAGTAGCAATGCAACAATAAAATCAGGCTCAAGGTAAACAGCACCGTGACGTTCAAGTTCCAGATACTTGTACCAGGGCATTTGGTTAAGAGAACGGTGATAAAAAGAATGGGTGTTATGAAAGAATCCCGGATGCTCAGGGTCTTCGACCGTTGTGAGTCCACCTCCGGCAGTATTGCTTCTTTCCAGGCATAGCACATTTAGGCCCGCCTTGCACAAGTATGCCTGCAGCACAAGACTATTGTGCCCACTACCTAAAATAATACCGTCATGCATTTTCTGAATCATGATTAAACATAAATGATTTTAATCTTGTTACTGATTTCCGATTTATGCAATGATTTGACAAACGAAGGTTGCTCTGAATATCGAACCAAGATTGTATTTAGAATAATTGCTGTGATTAATTGTTGCCGGTCGCCATAGGCCGGGCAATTGATTTTAAATGTGCAAGCAATTTATTAAACGATGCGGGTGGCTTGTTACCCAATGTTGACCAATAACTACCCTGTTTTGTTCTTTTGAAAAGACCTTTCCGAACTTGAACAAGTTTAGGCAGAGGGAAATAAAAAACCACCTACATTTTAAAATATGCAGGTGGTTGATTTCAAGTGGGCCCACCAGGACTTGAACCTGGGACCACCTGATTATGAGTCAGGTGCTCTAACCAACTGAGCTATAGGCCCCTCTAATAAACAGAAAATATTAAGGAGTGCAAAAATAGAAAAATTCGTTAAGTGACCGGAAATATTTTTCTTTGAACAATGCAAAACTTAAACGCAATAATATTTGATCTCGGCGGAGTGCTACTAGACATAAATTATCATCTGACAAGGACCTCTTTCGAAGAGTTGGGAGTTGAACATTTTAGTCAAATGTATTCACAGGCTGAAGCCGATAAGCTCTTTGAAAAACTAGAAAAGGGACGTGTCGCGGATAAAGATTTTTATCAGGAGTTTAATAAACGTGCCGGGTTGAATTTATCACAAGCTCAGATTGATAACGCCTGGAACGCAATGTTGTTGGGATTTCGTGAGAACAGCCTTACATTTCTCAAACAGATAAAAAATAAATACAAGTTGTTTCTTTTGAGCAACACCAACGATATTCACTACAGGAAATTCGGAGAAATGTATTTTTCCGATAACAGGCAAGCTTCTTTTGAAAAGTTCTTTGATAAAGTTTATTATTCTTTTGAAATTGGAATGAGAAAGCCGGATGCAGAATGCTACAATTTCGTGCTCCTGGAAAACAATCTTGATCCTTCAACAACTCTGTTTATTGATGACTCTGTCCAGAATGTAAGTGCGGCAGGAAAGCTCGGAATTTCGACCATTTTGTTGCAGGCGGGAATGAAAATTGAAAATTTGGGTTTGTAATTTATTTCTTGACTTCTTCAAATTCTATGTAGTCGCCTTCCTTCTTAACTTCAGGTTTTGGCGAACGCTGGTTTTGCTGATTGTTGTATGAATTCATGTCCTGTTGCATTTTTGACTGCATTTCTCCAAACTGCTTCTTGATTTTTTTCGTTGAATTGTAAAGCGGGACTACGAATTCAAAGATCAATTTATAGAGTATATAGATCAAAAAAAGTTCGGCGGCGAGACGTAAGATATTCATGTTGCAAAAATAAATATTAAATCACTCAACGGTAGTCAAATTATTTGAATTTAACAATGTTTGGAATAGGTAATTATCCTATATTTGCAAAGTCAAAAGAAGCCAGTGAAGGGAACGGAAGCGTTCCCTTCTTCTATTTAAAACTTGGTTGGAAGATGAATTTTGAAACGGCATTGAATCTTATCAGGCAATATTTGGAAAATTTGTTGGGAGAATCAAACACTGAATTTCTGGTTGAAGTGAAGATTGCCCCAGGCAACAATATAAAGGTGCTGCTCGATGATGACAATGGGATAACAATTCAGCGGTGTGCCCAGGTAAATAAAGTTCTTTATAAATATATGGAAGAAGAAAAATTATTTGGCGACTCGAATTTTTCTATCGAAGTTTCGTCGCCCGGGATAGATGAACCCTTGAAACTTCTGCGCCAGTATAAGAAAAACATCAGCAGATCCGTGGAAGTTAGCTTTATTGATGGAACTATTGTGGATGGTCAGTTAACAGAAGTAGACGAGGATGGAATTGTTATTACCACCAGGAAACAGACAAAGGGAAAGAAATTAGAAACTCAATTATCACCAATTTTGTTTAATCAAATAAAGCACACGAAAGTGCTGGTAACATTTTAAAAAATCGAAATGGCAAGTATCAATTTGATTGAATCCTTCCAGGAATTCAAAGATGCCGAAAATATTGACCGGCCAACACTTATGAAAGTGATGGAGGATGTTTTCAAAACCCTCATAAGAAAAAAATATGGATCCGATGAAAATTTTGACGTGATTGTGAACGATCAAAAAGGAGACCTTGAAATTTTTCGCAGAAGAACTATTGTAGATGATGACGATCTGTATAATACACTCACCGAAATAGAATATAAGGATGCAATAAAAATTGAACCTGATTATCAGGTGGGAGAAGAATTGTATGAGGAAGTTGATATCCAGAAAGAATTTGGACGAAGAGCTATTCTTGCAGGAAAACAAACGCTGGCCAGTCGCATCAATGATTTGAAGAAAAACATTCTCATAAAAAAATATGAAGACAGGGTCGGTGAGATAGTCACTGGTGAAGTGTACCAGGTTTGGAAGAAAGAGATTTTGCTATTAGATGAAGAGGGAAACGAAATGCTGCTTCCAAAATCTGAACAAATTCCTTCAGACTATTTTAAAAAAGGAGAAACGATAAGGGCTGTTGTAAAAAAAGTAGAACTAAAAAATAGCCAGGCAGTTATTATTGTCTCAAGAACAGATATATCATTTCTGGCCAAATTGCTGGAAATAGAAGTTCCTGAAATCTTCGACGGACTGATAGTCATAAGAAAAATTGTGAGAGATCCGGGAGAAAGAGCGAAGGTAGCTGTTGAAAGTTTTGATGATCGCATTGATCCGGTGGGCGCTTGTGTGGGAATGAAAGGTAGCCGCATTCACGGTATTGTTCGTGAATTGAAGAACGAGAATATTGATGTTATCAATTGGACCAACAATATTCAGCTCCTGATTCAACGTTCGCTCACTCCTGCGAAAATTACAAGCATGGAAGTTGATCTTGAGGCAAAACATGCAAATGTTTATTTGAAGCCCGACCAGGTCTCCCTGGCTATTGGACGACGTGGTGTAAATATTAAACTCGCTTGTGAATTGACAGGCCTCGAGATTGACGTATTCCGCGATAATGAAGGAGAAGTGGAGGAATACGATGTAGACCTGGACGAGTTTACAGATGAAATTGAAACATGGGTGATTGACGAGTTAAAAAAGATTGGTTGCGATACAGCTAAAAGCGTGTTAGTATTGTCTGATGAAGAGCTGGAACGCAGAACTGATCTTGAAAAGGAAACGATCGCAGATGTTAAGAAGATATTGAAGGAAGAATTTGCTAGTGAATAAATTTTTATTCATCAGCGGAAGTTGAATCTATAATTTTAATTTTAAAATTTCCTGCTTTTTCGGATGATAGCAGGCAAGGAGAGGCTTAATGGCAGAAGTAAATACACCACGGGTTATGGCTGCGGCCAAAGAATTCAACATAGGGAAAGATACCTTAGTAGACTTTCTTGTGTCCAAAGGTTTTGAGGGAGACGAGCTAAAACCTAGTTCTAAAATTTCGGAGGAGATGTACCGGGTGTTACAGGTGGAATTTCAAACTGATAAAGTCGCAAAGCAGAAAGCGGAACAAATTGATCTTCCAAAAAATGCGGTAACTGATTATAAAAAGAGACGGGATGAGCAGGATCTATCTTTTAGCAAAAAAGAGAAAGAACCTGTAAAGGCAAAAGAAGTAGCCGCTCCTGAGGGTACGGCACCTGCAGAACCAGCAACTACAGAAGTAGCTGCGAGCCAGGAATCAGAAGATTTAGTTGCACCCGTGCAGGAAGCGAAATCCGAACAGCCCACAGTAGCTGAGCCCGAAATGATAAAGGTGGAGGTGCCGGAAGTGGAAGGTCCAAAAGTGGTAGATAAAATTGATCTAAGCACGATCGATTCCTCAACACGTCCGAAAAAAGATTCATCCAAAAAATTAGCCGCAGGCAAAGCTAAGGCAAAGACGAAAGAGGAGGCCGAAGAAGAACCCTCGACGGCACAACCGGCTGAGCAAGACACTGAGAAGGTGGAAGAACCGGTGGTAATTACAAACATCAAGGCGAACAAACTTGAAGGTCCTAAAATAATGGGGAAGATCGAACTTCCCTCGACAAACACTACCAGGCCTAAGCCATCTGATGAAAGAAGAAAACGGAAGCGCATCCTGGTCGAAAAGAAATCTTCGGGAACTTCCCAACCTGGTACACTTCATCCGCACCCAGCAAGGCCCGGAGCAGGTGGACGTTTCAACAGAAACGCTCCTGCCCCAAGTCGCCGTGAAGAAAAAGAGATTGATCAAAAAGAAATTCAGGATAAAATAAAAGAAACCCAGGCTAAACTGGCTGGCTCAGGCGGGCGTGGCAAAAGCCTGAAGGCGAAATACCGGCGGGCTAAACGCGAAGAAGCAGCCGAAAATGTTGGTGAGGATATAACAGATAATAAACTACAGGTAACAGAATTTATTTCCGTTAGCGAGTTCGCCAACCTTATGGATGTGAGCTTCGCTGATGTTATCAGCAAATGTATGAGTCTCGGGATTATGGTTTCGATCAACCAGAGGCTTGAAGCAGATGTGATAGAATTGGTGGCAGGCGAATTCAATTTCGAAGTTGAATTTATCGGAATAGATGATGAAGGAGATATGGAAGAAGAGGAAGAACTGGATGCAGAAGAAGATCTGGTTTCACGTCCCCCTATCGTTACAATTATGGGTCACGTTGATCATGGAAAAACTTCATTGCTTGACTATATCCGTGAGGCCAATGTAATTGCAGGAGAAGCCGGTGGAATTACCCAGCATATCGGAGCTTACGAAGTGAGCCTGAAGGGCGGCAGATCTATCACATTCCTCGACACGCCCGGACACGAAGCCTTTACCGCGATGCGTGCCCGCGGTGCGAAAGTCACCGACATAGCCGTAATTGTAATTGCTGCTGACGATGCCGTAATGCCTCAAACCAAGGAAGCTATTTCTCATGCGCAGGCTGCAAATGTTCCCATGATTTTTGCACTCAACAAAATTGATAAAGATGGCGCCAATCCTGAAAAGATAAAAGAGCAGCTTTCCGGCATGAATATCCTTGTTGAGGATTGGGGTGGAAAATATCAAAGCCAGGAGATCAGTGCGAGACAAGGATTGCATGTGGATGAGTTGTTAGATAAAATTTTGCTGGAATCAGATTTATTGGAACTAAAAGCCAATCCTGACAGAGGGGCGAATGGAACCGTGATTGAAGCGTCACTTGATAAAGGTCGCGGGTACGTAGCAACAATTTTAGTGCAGAATGGCACTTTAAAACAGGGCGACCTGATCGTGTCAGGACAATACTATGGACGAGTTAAAGCAATGTTTAATGAGAGAAATCAACGCGTGGATGTTGCCCCTCCGGCAACGCCGGTATTGATTTTAGGGTTGAATGGTGCACCGCAGGCCGGGGAAACTTTCAAGGTTTATTTAGATGAATCCGAAGCCAAAGACACCGCCAACAGGAGAGCTCAAATTCTTCGTGAACAAGGTATCCGGGCCAAAAAGCATATCACGCTTGACGAAATTGGTCGCCGGTTGGCCCTCGGCAATTTCAAAGAGCTTAACCTTATCATTCGCGCTGATGTGGATGGATCGGTGGAGGCCCTTAGCGATTCACTTCAAAAGCTGAGTACCGAGGAGATCGTGGTCAGTGTCGTTCACAAGGGAGTGGGGCAGATTACGGAGAGTGACGTTTTGTTAGCTACTGCATCTGATGCAGTGATTATCGGTTTCAATGTAAGACCGGCATTGCAGGCGTCAAAGCTCGCAGAACACGAAGGTGTGGAGATAAAAACTTATTCAATTATATATGACGCGATCGACGAGGTGAAGAGCGCGATGGAAGGCATGCTCGAACCTAAGATACAGGAGAAAATACTTGGAGTTCTCGAGGTAAAGGAGACATATAAGTTTGATAAGATAAGTGTTGCGGGATGTATTGTTGTTGAGGGTAAAGTTGCAAGGAACAATCGTGTTCGACTTGTGCGTGACGGTATCATCATTTTTACCGGAGAACTTGGAAGTCTCAAACGATTTAAAGATGATGTTAAGGAAGTTTCTAATAATATGGAGTGCGGCGTTAGTATAAAGAACTACAGCGACACCCGGCCGGGAGATATGATTGAAGCATTTGAAGAGGTAGAAATAAAACGTACGTTATAGATCCGATGACTCGTTTTCTCTTTAACACAAGCGGTTTATCTTTTAACGATTCAAAAAAGCTTTCCACGAGTTCCCTCAGTACATTTGAAATGTATAAGGCGTTACTAAGTGCTCCCGGCAGTTTAACTAAAGTGATTTTAATGAAAAAATATTTTCTGACAACGATTTTAGTGTTCTCGATCTGTGCCGTTTTTGCTCAAACAAAAAAGGTGGTTGCCGATAAAATAATTGCCACCGTAGGAGATAAAATAATTTTAAAAAGTGAAATAGATAATAGTCTTTCAGATATGCAGCGGCAGGGGATCGATATTCCGGCAAATGGAAAATGTTTATTGCTAGAACAGGCTCTGGGTTTAAAGGCCCTGGTGTTGCAGGCCGAGATCGATTCTATTCCTGTTTCAGAAGAAGAAGTAGAGGCAGACATCGATAATAAGATCCGGTATTTCGTGAACCAATATGGATCGAAGGAAGTGGTGGAGCAAATTGCCGGCAAATCACTATTTCAACTTAAGGAGGATTTTAAGCAAACATTTCGTGAACAAAAGTTGGCGCAGGGTGAGCGTGATAAAATCGTAGCAGATGTGAGAATTACACCGAAAGAAGTGCAGGAATATTATGAGGCTATTCCTAAAGACAGTCTATTATATTATGATTCCCAACTTGAAGTTGGTGAAATTGTTGTATATCCGAAAGCAAGCCGCGATCTTGAAACCTACGCAATAGACCAGCTTAAAGAATATAAGAAAGACGTGGAGGACGGGACCAAAAAATTTGAAGTACTCGCTTCATTGTACACTGACGATCCGGGCAGCAAGGAAACAGGTGGACGGTATGAAGTTAACCGAAATGAAAAAACGTGGGATCCTATATTTCTTGCCAAGGCCTTCAGTCTTAAAAACGGGCAGGTATCGAACGTGTTTAAAACGCGTTTTGGTTATCATATCATTCAAATGGTTAGCCGCAACGGCGATGATGCAGTAATCCGCCACATACTGAAGATACCGCAGGTAAGTTCGATAGAAATAAGCCAGGCTCAAAAACAATTAGACTCGATAAGAACGAAACTTGTATCAGGTGACCTGACATTTGGAGAGGCCGTATCAAAATATAGTGAAGATGAAAATAGCAAGTTTACCGGCGGAAGAATTGCGGGTAGAGACGGAAGCACTTTTGTGAATATTGATCAACTTGACAAGGATCTTGTATTGATGTTGAAAGACCTGAAGGTTGGCGAATACTCTCCCGCTACCGAATTTTCTGACGAACGCGGAAAAAAAGGAGTACGAATTGTACAGGTAATAACGAAGACAGAACCTCACAGGGAAAATCTTAAAGACGATTATGATAAAGTGGCCCAACGCGCCATTGAAGAAAAAAAGAATGAAATATTGGAGCAATGGTTTGCCAAAAAAATTCCAACTTTCTATGTTCGTATCAACGATGATTATAAAAGCTGCCCCGAGATGAATAAATGGGAAACTGCAACAACCGTTCAAAATTAAATTTTAAGAATAGTTGCCGTCAATACATTTGTCAGCATTTTTCTATCTCAATATGAAATGCTAAAACACTTGCACCTTGCTTGGCATGGCTAAATAAAAATCGTAGTTTTGCGCCTTCATTTCAATAAATGAGTGACGAAATAAAACATGAATGCGGACTTGCATTCATGCGATTACGAAAACCTTTCTCTTTTTACCGGAAAAAATACGGAACAGTACTTTACGGACTAAATAAGCTGTACCTGCTTATGGAAAAGCAGCACAACCGTGGGCAGGACGGAGCTGGAATTGCTGCTGTAAAACTTAATACAGAACCCGGTTATCCTTTTCTTCACCGCATCAGAAGCGGAGGAAGGCATGCCATTGCCGATGTATTTTCCCAAATTGAAAAGCAAATTGCAGAAATAGAGTTAACCCATCCAGAGATACAACAACATGCCGGGCTGATGAAGGGCCATATCGATTTTCTTGGAGAATTGCTACTCGGCCACCTTCGTTATGGAACGCAGGGTAAAAATGATGTTCAGTTTTGCCATCCTTTTGTCAAAAGAAACACTATTCCTTCCCGTAATCTCGCCCTGGCCGGAAATTTCAATCTTGTCAACAAGGATGAATTGTTTTCGCTCATCAATGCTCATCCTGATGAATTGGAAAGACAAAGCGACCTCGGAGCGATGATGGATGTGATTTATCACTTCCTCGTTCAGGCCGATGAAGCATCGCCCGGCCATCTTGATATCGTACAGGTTTTAAAAAAATCTGTTTCACTTTTTGACGGCGGTTTTACTTTCGGCGGACTTACCGGATGTGGTAAAGGTTTTGTTGTGAGGGATGCAAATGGTATCAGGCCTTGCTATTATTATACGGATGATGAAGTAATTGTAGCAACAAGTGAACGTGCGGCAATTCGTACAGCTTTTAATGTTGGAGAAAATGAAGTCCGGGAATTAATGCCGGGCCATGCGCTCATTGCCGAATCCGATGGCAGTTTTTCGGTGCAGGAAATTTTGGAACCTAAGGAAAGAAAGGCCTGTAGTTTTGAAAGAATATATTTTTCAAGAGGTAATGATGAAAAAATCTACCGGGAAAGAATTGCGCTTGGTTATCATTTAAGCGAGCGAGTTCTGAAAGCGGTTGATTATGATCTAAAGAATACGATTTTTTCATTTATCCCAAATACAGCAGAGACGGCTTTTTATGGAATGATAAAAGGAGCCCAGGATTACCTGAATAAAATCAAGATAGAAAGAATATTGAGTTGGGATAAAGATTTTGATGAAGCGAAGCTTTCGGAAATGATAAACCGTAAAGTGAGGATGGAGAAAATTGCCATCAAAGATGTGAAACTTCGAACATTCATCTCAGCAGACTCCGGACGGAACGAAATGGTTCAGCATGTTTACGACGTAACATATGGAACTGTCAGGAAAAATGAAGATACCCTCGTAGTGATCGACGATTCTATAGTGAGAGGGACCACCCTTCGCGAAAGCATAGTGCGGATGCTTGCGCGGCTCAAGCCAAAGCGAATTATCGTCGTGTCCTCCGCTCCTCAAATTCGCTACCCCGATTGCTATGGAATTGACATGAGCAAACTCGGTGAGTTTGTCGCATTTAAGGCTGCAATCGAGTTATTGAAGCAAACTAAACAGGAATCGATTTTAGTGGGATTGCTCGAAAAATGCAAAGATCTTCAAAGAAATAATCAATTGCATTTGGAAAACGTCGTCAGAGAAGTTTACAAGCCCTTTACCCTCGGAGAAATTTCCGGAAAGATCGCTGAATTGATAAGCCCCCCTGAAATTGATGTGCCCGTGGATGTTATCTATCAAACGATCGAAGACCTGCATGATAGCTGCCCTACAAACCTGGGCGATTGGTATTTCACAGGCAATTATCCGACGCCCGGTGGTAACCGCGTGGTGAATAAAGCATTTATGAATTACATGGAGGGAAAGAACGTCAGGGGTTATTAGAAACTATTTCCTATTTTTCGAATCATTTAAAGTCAATATTTTATTTTGAAAACGCTGCTGATAATTCGCCATGCAAAAAGTAGCTGGGATAATTCGTTACTTTCTGATTTCGACCGACCTTTAAATGAACGGGGTTTAACGGAAGCTCCGCAGATGGCCATTAAAATAAAAGATCGGGGTGTGAATCCTGATTGCTTCGTTTCCAGCCCTGCAAAACGTGCGAAGAAAACCGCAAAGATTTTCATGAAGATTTTTGGTGAGAATAAGAAGCATCTTCTTTTGATGCCTGAACTTTATGAAGCATCTTCAAATAATTTTTATGATGCAGTCGAAAAAATGGGTGACGCTTGTAATTGCCTGGCGCTCATCTCTCACAATCCTGGGATCACTGATTTTGCAAACTCACTCACCGACTTCCAAACCGACAATATTCCTACCTCCGGTGTTTTCGCGGTTTCCTTTGAAAATAAATCATGGGGCAATTTTAAAAATTCATCAAAAAAATTCCTTTTTTTTGATTTCCCTAAAAACCATTGACTTCATTCTGATTTTTACATTGACAACTTCTTTCTATACTCTCCTGAACTGACCGCCAAGAGAAGTGCTGCAATCGTCTTTTTATAAAGGGTCATATCGCGGGCAACAACAACAAATGGAAAATCACCGACTTCCAGCAAGGTGTTGGAAAGGACGAAATGATCTTGTTCAACAGAAAAAAAGTTTTTCTTTGACGATAGATATCGGGCAAGGTATTCCTGTTCAGTTTGCCCTGAAGTAGGTATCAGGATAGCTTTTTTTCCAATTGCAATAAGATCCATTACTGAGGTATAGCCGCTTCGGCACAGTATAATTTCCGCTTGTTCGAAGACCATATTTAATTCTTCTGCCCGCAAATGATTGACAATCTCAACGTTCTCGTTCTGGTGAAAAATTTTTTCACGGTTATTCACTATTCCTCTAACCAATAAAGTCTTTTGATTAAAGTTTTTAAGTTGATCCAATAAAATATTTTCAAAGATCGTCCTTTGGGGCTCGGGACCTGAGATACAAATTAGCAGCTTATAAATCTTGTCATTCAGATGCAGTTTATTAAATCTTGAAATGGCGCCTATGTAAGACACATTTGGCGAGAGACGTTCAGGATGAGATAACTCACCAGCCAATCCATTTTCTTTAAAATCCGGAACCCAGCATTCATCATATTTTTTTATGAAGTGTCGGTGAATTTTGCTGGCTATCTTATCAAAAAAGCGATATCCGGTTTTTATATTTAGTTGATGGGTCATGTAGATGGAAATAATGTTTGGGTGATACAACCCCAGACGGTTATCTGAGATGACGATATCAGGTTTGTATTTCTCAACTACTATTTTAAGCCATTTGTGTTCTCTTCTAATTGCACTTAAAATTTTAGGGAGTTGAAATACAAGATTTAAAAAAAACGTTCTTCCACTTTTATTGTACCTGACATTGTATCCAAAAACGGACAGCATTTCAACTCCGGGAAATTCTTCCCTAAAAAGAGCCAGCACAGTATCGTCTCCGGCTAAAATCATCTGACAGCCTTGTTCTTTGAACTCTTTAATGAGTGGAATACAGCGTGTTATATGACCCAGTCCCCAATCCAGCGGTACTATCAGGACAGTTAAAGTTTTCGTTCCTTTGTTAATTTTTTTTTCCACTTCCTAAAGAATGCAATATTTGTTTCTGAAAATAGTTTAATTTAGGTACCAGTATCATGAAATACCTTTATAAAATCGCCGTGCTTGTATTAATTATAGTATCTATTTTTGCAATTAGCTGCAACGCATCTAAAAAAAGCAAATGTGGATGTCCCAGCAAGCAAGGTATGGTAGGATATTAATAATAAAACCACTATCCAAATGAACAAGTTTAACCGGGATCTTTTGGTGCTGTTCAAAGAAGAATTAATGAACCCCCAGGCAATTGAACATGAGGTAGAATTACTTCATGAATTGTTGTTTTCTGTTGAGAAAATTGACAATCTTGCTGCTGCTCACGAGGTTATTAATTGTAACAAACACAAGATAATTTCTGACGTAAAATTTACAAGGGATATTATCAGGCAACAGGAGTTAAAACCTTTCGTGTTTTTAAACAATAAAAACTAATTACACCCCTACACGATCGACCAGGTTTCCCTACCCTTTAATAATTTATCCAGATCTCCCTTACCCCTTGTTGATATCGCTTCCTCTATTTGCATAGTCATCACATCTTCATAACAAGCCCGTTCTTTTTTATAAAACACTCCAAATGGTCTTGGCAGATGATTTTCTCCGGAAGGATTTTCGAAAAGGCGGGTTAGTATCTGGGCTTTTCCGAAATCACTTTCGTCATGAATCCACAGATCATTTTCTGATATTTCGCTATTCAAATCAACCTTCACGGGATTTAACCCATCAAGCTTAATACCCTTGTTCTTTTCTGTGCCAAAAACAAGTGGCTTACCATTTTCAAGAAATAACGCTTCTTCCGGCTTGGATTTTTTCTCTGTAAAAATTTCAAAAGCTCCATCATTAAAAATGTTGCAATTCTGGTAGATTTCCAGAAAGGAACTTCCCTTATGCTCCTGCGCCCTCAAAATCATAGCCTGTAAATGTTTGGGATCCCTGTCCATGCTCCTGGCAATAAACGATGCATCTGCTCCAAGAGCCAAAGCAGCAGGATTAAAGGGGTGATCTATGCTACCTGCAGGGCTACTCTTTGTCACCTTGGTTTCCTGGCTTGTCGGCGAATATTGACCTTTTGTAAGCCCGTAAATTTCGTTATTAAAAAGTAAGATATTAACGTTTAAATTTCTTCTTAATAAATGAATTGTGTGGTTGCCACCGATACTTAAACAATCCCCATCTCCAGTTACAATCCAAACACTCAACTCCGGCCTGCTGGCCTTCAGACCACTTGCGACGGCGGTTGCCCGTCCATGAATACTATGCATCCCATAGGTGTTCATATAATAAGGAAACCTGCTGCTACAGCCAATTCCCGAAATAATTACAATGTTCTCCCTTGGAATTCCGAGATTAGGCATCACCTTTTGTACTTGCGCCAGTATAGAATAATCACCACATCCCGGACACCATCTTACTTCCTGGTCAGTTGCAAAATCTTTCGAGGTTAAACTTACCGGACTGCTTAAAATTTCATTCATTATATACAGTTATACGTTTAAAATTATCACCCATAATGCGGATAGAATTCGCGCTCACGACACGAAATACAATTTCAATCTTTTGGACTTTTAATACGATGGGCATAGGAGATCAGGACATGTACGCGATAGAAGGAGCTTTTAATTTGAGTTCTTAAAATTAAAGAAAAATTATAAAATGTCCCTAAATATTTGATCCTTTGGCGACATATTCTTTACAAGTTTTTCCATCTTGGTCTGTTCATTGCAGTCTATAAATAGATATCGATATGATGGTTGTCTGTCGGGGGGAACTTCAAATTCAATTTCAGTAATTTTAACCTTTAAAAAAATTTTTATGGCCGAGAGAATGTATGACTTTGGAATGGTTGGGTTGGGCGTTATGGGAAGTAACCTTTTAATGAACATGGCCGACCATGGGTTTGCCGTAATAGGCTATGATAAAAATCCGGATAAAACGAAACTTTTTGAAACCTCTGCTGACCCCGGCTCAATTGTTAAAGGTGTCAACAAGTTGCAGGAGATGATTGTGCTATTAAAACCTCCAAGAAAA
>JBBSPT010000013.1:0-16542 GCA_038258515.1 Chitinophagales bacterium
AGGAAATTTCTACCGCAATCCGGCATTTAAAAACCTTATCATGGAAATTAAAAAAGACGGACACTATCTTGGCCCACACTCGAATAAACATTTGCTCTATTGCGACTGGAACAAAAGAGGTAGTTTACTGGTAACAAAAAAACATTTTGAAGAGGATCTGCGTGAGAATTATAAAGAGATGAAAACTTTCGATTTGCAAAAGAAAACCTCGCACTTTTTCCTTCCGCCCTATGAGTGGTACAACGATTCCATAGCCGCATGGACGAAAGACATGGGTTTGCAACTTATTAATTATACTCCTGGTACGCTGAGCAACGCAGATTACACCACATCGAAAGATCGCAATTACAGGAGCAGTGATCTTATTTATAATTCAATAATTAAGTTTCAGGAAAATTCTTCCGCGGGTTTAAATGGTTTCATTCTTCTTATGCACGCAGGTTCAGGACCTGGAAGGAAGGATAAGTTTTATAAAAGATTACCTGGTTTATTAACCTACCTCGAAAAGCAACACTATAAAATTGTTCCAATAAATGAATTGCTAAACTGAAGGAGAGATAAGACGAGCTGCGGTTTCAGGATGTCGTCAGAAGATTGGAAGCTTTCGGAACGCAATCTCAAACTTATTTTACAGGGATGTACAGAATGTTCGGTGGTAGCGCATACCAAAAGCAAAATTTCCCCACTACGGAGAAACAAATGCCGGCTGGTTATTCATCAGCCGGCATTTTTCAAAAGAAATAAAAGAAGGTCACTTTACATAAGTGTGCAATTAGACTCTCCTGCTTATTTCTGTATAATCACTTGCTGAGTCTCTTTATACGTTCCGTCAGTAACTTCAATAAAATAAACACCTCCTTTTAATGCAGTTACATCTAACGACAGTTGTTTCACCTTATTCACCTGTTTGACTTTTTTTAGCACACCTAAATTATCGTAAAGCCTCACTTCGGTAATGATCACATCACGCTGCTCATTTCCATTATCTTGGGCACCAAAAGCTGTCGGCCCGTCGCAAGGTCCAGGAATATTAGGTACTATAATATTAATATTGTTTGCAGCTGGGTTTGGCGATACCTGGTATTGCAGGCAACCGCCACTACACGCTTTTGATCGGAAGGCATAATCCCGCACAAAAGATCCACAAGCGTTGGTAGCCGTCATCTGAAAGCGTTGCGACTGACTCAATGCATAAAAATACAGCTTTATATCATCGCCATAATTCCACCACACAGTATTGGTTGGCGAAGCAAAAGTGCGCATCCATGTAACATTTGTTTCGCCGGCATATGAAAACTGTGTGATAGCTGTATGACCTTTGCAAAGTTCATTGTAATCTGATGAGAGTCCGTTATATATCTTAATGGGGTAATACGTACCATCAGTTATATAGCCGCTCTGATCAACGGACGGTTTTCCAAGCCGTATCGGTTTCGTCAATGAAGGGTATGTTTGAATACAATCTGTGACTGTGGCGGTTAAAACTACAGAAACATCGACTGACGTATTGCGCGATACAGTAACTGTAGAGCAGGTGGAACAACCGACAATTGAAGCATCGGAACCAGAAAGGGTCCATTGAATTGTAGCGCCGGCTGGTAACGCAACCTGGTAATCAGAAGTACCCGAACAAATCGCCTGAGATCCCGTTATAGTAAGCGTTGGTGCAGCCCTATTAATTGGAATTTGACCGGGAGTCTGTCCATTTTGTAAACCCGCAGTAACCGTTTTTGGTCTAATTAAAATCACACCATTTACTCCATTCGACGCGTCGGATGTAACGGTTACACTATTGGTACCGGCTATCCAGTTACTTCCTGTTGAGGTTTGTCCATTTAAAGTCCATTGGTTCGGTAGCTGATATTCATAATTTGTGATTGATCCAAAACACAGTGTGGGATTTTCAAAATTTGCACCCCATTGAACGTTAGTAAAGCTAATAGGAATATTTACTGTCTGGCATCTGGGAACGTTAACAGGAGTTTGATTGGGCACCTGAGCACAAGATGTAGGATAAAATAGGGATTTGATTTTCTTAAATTCAAACTTCGTATAACTTCCATCCGGATGATTGATTTGAAATGTTTGCTTTTGATTTGCATCAGCAAACTTTGCTTTGAAAGTAAATGTATGTCCAACAGGTGCAGTTGGAAGTTGAGTAACATAGCACCCTCCAAGGCCTATCATGCTTGAATAATCAAACACTATTGTAGCAGTAAATGTGTACTCAACATTCGGCGAAAATTCATTTGTTTGATCAGGTGATATTGAAATAATTTGAGTACGCGCAACGATTATTGCAAAGCACAAGAAACACGTTAATAATACTTTTTTCATAAAAATAGTTTTAATCTTTTTCTAAATGAAATTGAAATCCGATTGAGGCTTGAACCCCCGTTCTATTACTGGTGTAAGCCTCTGGGGTATTATCATATGATACTATTTGATTTTTATAACCTAACAATATTTCTATCCCAATCGAAGAATTGAAAAATATTTCGGTACCTCCCATAAGACTCAAATTGTTAAACTTCCCTTTAGGGCTAGCGCCAACATAGCTCTTATTAATTCCTACTTGGTAGCTTATATCTGTCAAAATATTAAATTGTTTTTCTTTTCTTAGAAAATAATATCTCATAAAAGGACCTAATGCTAATTTTAAATTGTTTGAAGAACCACCACCTGAGCTTGCACCTTTAAAGGTTGACAAATAAGGTCTTAGGCCTACTGAAAACTTTTCAATTGGAAAATAGCCAATGGTTACAGATAAATCAATCATAGTATAATTCCCAGTTGTGCTAGTTGATGGGATAGCGTAATCTTCATTGTAAGAATAAAAATTACCTGAACCACCAATCAACCAATTTCCTTTCGTGAGCTGACTCTTTGCTGCGATTAACGAGATAGTAAAAAAGAAAGAAATGAGAAGTTTTTTCATAAGTGTTTTTTTTGAGGGTTTGCAAAATTTGAAATGAATGGAGTAGTTCTTTCTGAGCAGTTGTTGGTTAAACGTCTCGTTATACGCTATAATGCTTGTTAAGTTGGGTTCTCGCACCGTTCACTTTACCAAGATCCTGATCGCGTTCAATAAAAGGTCTATTCTTTTTCTAGATGAAATTGAAATCCAATTGATGCCTGCAATCCTTTTTTGTTATTTCTTAAAGCTGTTGCCGCGTCATGGATTGTTATCAGTTTATTAGAATATCCTACTAAAATTTCCATCCCAACGCTTGAATTAAAAAACACTTCAACTCCTCCCGCCATAGAGAAAATATTAAATTTACCCCCATCCATTGTGCCCACATAATTTTTATTCACACCAATCTGATAACATACATCAGCAAGCAGGTTAAACGGTTTTTGAGCTTCCAAAAAATAATATCTAACGAAAGGGCCGAGCGCAAACTTCACATTGTTCATTGAGCCTCCTCCGGAACTTTCAGATGCAACCGAAGAAACTGTGGCCCTTAACCCTGCAACGGATTTCTCAATGGAGAAATAACCTACTGACCCCGAAATATCTATGCTTGTGTTTTTTGCCGTAAGATGTTGTCCAGGAGGAGATTTGAAGTCCTCATGGTAGGTATAGAAACTACCAGACCCACCGACCAGCCAATTTCCTTTAGTTAGCTGACTCTTTGCTGCAATTAACGAGATAGTAAAAATGAAAGAAATGAGAAGTTTTTTCATGAGTGTTTTTTTTGAGGGTTTGCAAAATTTGAATTGAATGGAGGCATAGGATCCGAGCAGTTGTTTGTTGATAATATTTCCGCTGAATTAGTATTTATCGCATTTCATTTTTAGCGAGTTTCAAGCGGAGTCTATTATAAGACAAAACGTATTCTTATTAAGATGCGTAATGCAAAAAATATTTTTTCCCCCGACGTGTCTCTTCTCTGAGCCTTTGTGCTGGCGCAGGATTCGACAGATGAGGATTATCATCTACATAAATTTCCATTTGCGTCATTTGCCCTAAGCAATATTTCACAGGCAAAACAAATTCGGTATTTTTAATTTTTACCCAAATTAACCCCGTATAAAATCTACAAATGCAATTTGACAAAGCCTACGAATTCGTAATTCAGAAGCTGGCAAGCGATTTACCAAAATATCTTACCTATCATAACGTAAGCCATACTGAGGATGTGGTGCAGTATGCTACAGAATTAGGTCAGTTGGAAAATGTTACCGGGGACGATTTAGTGATTTTAAAAACGGCTGCGCTGTTTCACGATGCGGGATTTTTAGAAACATATAAATCACATGAAGAGATTTCGTGCATGATGGCAGAGAAGTGGCTTCCTGATTTTGAATATTCGGACGAGGAAATAAAGGAAATCTGTTTTCTAATTATGGCGACCAGGAGGCCAATGGGTGCTCCAAACAATCTTGCTGCAATTCTTTGTGACGCCAATCTTTACTACCTCGGAACAGAATCTTATATAGAAAAAGCAGACAATCTTTATAAAGAATTGCACGAAGCAGGAATCGTGAAAAACCGCGACCAATGGAGAGACATAGAAATTAAGTTTTTACAGACTCATAAGTTTTTTACAAAATCGGCAGCATTGTGCCTTACTTCAAATCTCAGGGAAAATGAGGAGCGGCTTAGAGAAAATGAGTTTGGATACAAGAAAAAGAGTCGAAGGCTTTTAATACCAGAATGGATTTCAGATAGCTTGTTGATTTCAATAGGGGTCGTCTTCGCAGCATTTGCTCTTAAAGGATTTTTGGTTCCCAATAAGTTTTTTGATGGAGGCATGACTGGAATTTCATTATTGCTGCATGAACTTTATCATTTGAATCTCGCTTGGGTAATCATCCTTGTTAACCTTCCGTTCATTGTGATGTGTATTTATGCTATCAGTCTCCGGTATGCCATAAAAACACTTGTATGCATCGTGTTACTCGGACTTTGCTTCACTTACGTACCATATCCCATCATTACCGAGGACAAATTACTTGTGTCAATTTTTGGCGGCTTTTTTCTTGGTATCGGTGTCGGATTAACGATGAGAGCGGGTTGCGCGATTGACGGAATAGAAGTCCTGGCGCTATACACATGGCGGCGTACAAGTTTTACCATCAGCGAAATCATTCTCGCACTTAATATTTTAATTTTCAGTGTAGCGGCTTTTGAGTTTGGAATTGAAGTAGCCCTTTATTCTATCCTCACCTATTTTACAGCATCTAAAACAATTGACTATGTAGTGGAAGGATTGGAAGCTTACATAGGTGTGACGATCATTTCAGGGAAAAGTGAGATTGTGAAAGACCGGCTTGTAAATGAATTGGGCCGGGGCATTACGATCTATAAAGGAGAAAGGGGATATCTACCAGGCAAGTTTGACGCCCATGAAGATGTAGATATTATTTTTACTGTAGTCACGCGGCTCGAACTTCGAAAGTTAAAAAACCTCGTGCATGAAATAGATTCAAGAGCATTTGTGTTTGCAAATATGATAAGGGAGGCTTCCGGTGGAATTATAAAACGAAGACACATTCATTAAGACGTGAAATTATTTGAATCGGGATTCATTTAATCCAACACTTCATACACCATCAGCGATTGCTTTTTATTTTTCAACTTTACCGCTTCTATTGGCTGACAAATAAATGATTCTTTTACCTTGTTGTAAGACTGCTCAGAAATGAGAATTTGATTTGCTTTAGCCAGATCCTGCAACCGTTGAGCAGTGTTTACAACATCTCCGATCACAGTATAGTCCAGCCTCCTGAGCCTTGCAGATCCGATATTCCCGGAAATCATTTTACCACTGTCAATTCCTATGGAAACTTTTGCCACAAAAGATGCGACCTCTTCCGGGTGGGGAAAATCCTGCAGGTGTCGCCTGATTGCAAGACTCGAATCGATGGCCCGGTCCAGGTGAAAGTCTCCTTTGAAAACTGCAAGAATTGCATCTCCTATAAATTTGTCGATGTATCCGTCCTGGCTGATAATTTCATTCACCATCACATCGAAGTATTTATTCAAAAGTCTTACTACAGCATCTGCCGGCTCCTTTTCGGTGATGGCTGTGAATCCACAGATATCAACGAATACAACGGTGGCATCCACTTCTTCATTTGCCAGCAACTGCGATTCAAATTCACGGCCGTTCATGAAATTCAGTACCGTTTTATCCACATACATTTTGAGGATGTTGTTTTCTTTGATCGCGTTTAACGTTTTGCGCATTTGCTGTACGTAATCCAGCGTTTTCTCGATCGTAATTCCGAGGTCTTCAAAATTGACCGGTTTGCATACAAAATCAAATGCCCCGCGGTTCATGGCAGTTCTAATATTTTCCATATCTCCATAGGCCGAAACGATCACCGCCTTCGTAAGGCTGTTTAATTCGTTTAGCTTATTAAGCAGGGTGAGGCCATCCATTTCGGGCATGTTTATATCGCTCAGCAGCACCTCTATCCCGGGATCTTTTATCAATTTCTCAAGTGCCTCCCGCCCATTGGCAGCAAATATAAATTCATACTTATTCTCGCGAATTTCCTTTCGAAATTTTTGCTTGATAAGTATTTCGAGATCTGCCTCATCATCAGCTACCAGAATCTTTGCCATTTATTCTCGCGTTTAATTTGTCCTTCAAAAGTGTAAAATCAATCGGTTTAGTCAAAAAGTCATCCGCCCCAAGCTGCATGGCCTGTTTATAATTTTCATCGTCTCCATATGCTGTTATCATCATCACCACCGGCGGCGGATTTTCATATTTCTGTTTGATCATTTTCAAAAGTTGCAGGCCGCTGATGCCCGGCATGTTGATATCAGAAAGTATCAAAACTGCTTCATGAACATGACTCTCAAGATAGAAAAGCGCCTGCTCACCCGAATTTGCAAAAAAGAAATCAATCCTTTTATCGCGAATTTCCTTACGAAACCTTTGCTGGAACAATGTTTCCATGTCTGATTCGTCATCGACTACTAAAATGTTCATCGTTTTTATTCTTTTCGATTATTAATATTTATGCAGGCAGTTTTATTGTAAACTCTGCAAACTCTCCATCTTTTGTGTCTGCGCGAATATCACCTCCATGTCCCTGGGTGATAATTTCATAACTGAGTGACAAACCAAGTCCCGTGCCCTCGCCGGAAGGCTTCGTGGTAAAGAATGGTTGGAAAATTTTATCCAGCGCCTTTTCAGGTATGCCATCACCATTATCGCGAACCGTTATCTCCACACCTTCCTTACACTTTCTAGTGGTTATCGTTACGGTCGGTTTATATTCTTCTCCTGAATGTTTCTTTTTTTCTGAAACAGCATAAAATGCATTCGTAAACAAATTTAAAAATGCTCTTCCGACATCCTGCGGAATCACCTGAATTTTTTGAAGTGATTCGTCAAAATGGGTTTCCATCATGGCATTAAAAGATTTGTCTTTAGCCCGCAGTCCGTGATAACTCAGGCGAAGGTACTCATCAGCCAGCGCATTAATGTCGGTCAATTCTTTTTGGCCGTTGCTGCTTCTGGAATGTTGAAGCATTCCTTTCACGATTCCATCTGCCCGTTTGCCGTGATGCATTATTTTTTCTTCATTCTCTTTTATATTGTCCGCGATCTCAATAAGCGCAGCCAGGTTTCCTCTTTCAATTTCAGTCTTCATTTCCTCAATCAATTCTGAATTGAGCTCAGAAAAATTATTGACAAAATTCAACGGATTCTGTATCTCGTGGGCAATGCCGGCAGTCAACTCGCCCAATGAAGCCATTTTCTCAGAGTGTATCAATTGTGTCTGTGTGGCCTTGAGTTCATGCAGGGCATGCTGCAATTCATCTTTCTGCATCGTGATCTCTGCAGTTCGCTCAGCGACCACTAATTCCAGTTTTTCATTTTGGGCTGCAATAAATTTTCTTTTCTCTTCTTCCGCAAGAGTTTTCTGGCGTTCTTTTTCAAGAGCTTTCACCTGTCTTGATGACCTGACCAACAGTGCCACCATCAATGTAATTGCCGCAACAAAAGCGAATTCGAAAATACTTTCTACTCTCAGGTAAAAGGGGTGAGCAAAATTTTCAAGAATATCGCTTACAATTGAAAGTACAATGAACGGCAGCACCGCAATGATTACCGGGCGTGTCCGCTCAAATTTAGGAACCGTGAAAGTAACATACACGATCGCTAACAACAAAACATGCCAAATCCAAACAAGGATAAACGAAAGATGAAACGCGACCTCGACCACAAACAGAGCAATGATCGCGTAAAGAAAACCGGTGAACAATTTATTCCAATTTGGATCCGGAGAAAAAGTCTTGAGATTTTTTCGTAAATACCGGATTAGAATAAAAGCAAGTATCGGTTCAATTGACATAGTCATCGTAGTTGCGACTCTTTACAAATCATGAATATAAGGAAATAACAACTACATTAAAGGATGCTTCATATTTTTTAAAATGAAACTCTTTTTTAAAATGCTAGAATTTATTCAACGGTTCAGGCAGGCAGGTCAATAATAAATTCTGCGTATTCGCCTTCTTTTGTGTCGACTTTTATTTCCCCGCCATGAGCCTTTATAATATCGTAACTCAGCGAAAGGCCCAGTCCTGTGCCCTGGCCAGTGGGTTTAGTCGTAAAGAAAGGTTGATATATTTTGTCCAGCACCTTTTCAGAAATACCACGTCCGTTGTCTTTTATTCGTATTTCAACCTGGTTATCACTTCGCTTTGTGCTCACAAAAACGGTGGGTTCATACTTTCCCAGGTTTCCCATTTCGCTGTTTTCAAGTTCCCTTTTTTTTTCCATCACTGCATAAAATGCGTTGTTAAAAAGATTTAGAAACACGCGTCCAATGTCCTGGGAAATAATTTTTATTTGTCCTGCTGTTTTATCGAACTCTGTTTTAAGCGTCGCGTTGAAAGATTTATCTTTTGCACGCAAGCCATGGTAACTGAGTCGTAAATATTCATCGGCAAGCGCATTGATATCAGTCGTTTCTTTTTGTCCCGAACTTGTCCTTGAATGATGCAGCATTCCTTTTACGATGCCATCGGCCCGCTTTCCGTGGTGAGTTATTTTGTCCTGGTTCTCCCTGATGCTTCCGGCAATTGCGATTACCTCTTCATAGTTCCCTTTTTCTATTTCAATTCTCATCTCATCAATCAGCTCTGTATTTACATCTGAAAAATTATTTACAAAATTTAGCGGGTTCTGTATTTCGTGGGCAATGCCAGCCGTAAGCTCACCCAGAGAAGCCATTTTTTCTGATTGTATCAACTGAACCTGGGTGGATTTCAGTTCGCTTAGCGTATTGTTCAACCGGGCGTTGGTGGCGCTAAGTTCCTGGTTGTTCTTATGAAGTTCTTTTCTTGCCACATCGAGGTCGTCAACCATTTCATTAAAAGCTTTCCCCAATTGGCCTATCTCGTCGGCTGAAGTTATTTTCACTTTCTGACTGAGATCACCTTCACTTATTTTCCTGGCGGCATCGCGTAGGGCTAGCACGGGTACTGAGACTTTACGCGCAAGCAAAAGGCCCAGCAGAATTCCAATAAGGAGCACTATGCCGCTCACAATTAGTGATGTATGCCGGATTTTTGCTTCGCTTTCATTGATGTCTTTTGTCGAAAAGGCAAGGAGAATATCACCTGACATGATTGGCGATGCGAACGCTCCCCGCTTAATGACAATACCGCTTCCCGATTTTATATCAGGACGAGGATGCTCTGTTTCAGGAAAAGTTTTAAACACTTTCTTCTCAAGATTATAATGCTGCCGGTCTTCGCTCCAGGCGGTATCAAGCTCCACAATGCTTACAAACTGCAGGCGGGGATCATCCTTCACAAATTGCATTGCGGTTTCCACTCCTTCAAAATGTTGTTCAATTAGAGCTATGCTCACTCCAAATGCGACGGTGTTTGCGAGATTTTGTAATTCTGTGTTGTAGTTTTTTAATAGTAGTTGGCGCTCCTGGGCAGGAAAATAATAGAGGGTGAAAAAAGTGAACATGATCACTATAGAAAACACGGTCAACCAGATTCTTGTTTTGAGCGAAAAAACCATAGCGCTTTCTTCAATATTTTGGAATCAATATGTATAAATCTAAAGGTTGAGAGGCGTCTTACCGTCTATCGGAATTACTTTTATATCGTTAGTCACTGGCTCATCTATGATTCCGATAGCACCTGGGTTTTGCGCTACGAAATGTTCCAGCTCGGTTTCTGAATTAAAAAATGTGGGCGCTGCAGCTTTTCCCTGGAAAACTAAAGCAAGCCAGAATTTATTTAACTCATCACCGCTCATGTCATATATCCTGGAAGAAGTTGTCTGACCCGTCGGAGTGTTAGGTTTCATGAGAGCTATTAAAATTCGCTTGCCATTTTTCCATCTTTGTGTTTCACCCATCAGGATTGCTTTCAATTCACTGTACTTCATCTCAGAGGGCGTGCCTGTATGATTGCCTACCGCAACCAGGCTGTTGTCCTGCGATTTGGAAAGCTGGAAGAATAATAAAAAGACTGCTGTCAGCATTATTCGTGCGGGTGATGAAGCATTCAAATGATAATATCGTTTTGCCTTTCGCATTTTTCTTCTAAAATCCTACAGAAAATTGTGCAGTTACTTTATTGATATTATTGGTGAGATCAGCATGCTGGTATTGATATTCCAGCTTGACCACAGCCAAATAATTTATTTCATACCGCAGTCCAACTACAAGAGAATTAGTATTATCCCTGGTATAATATATTTCACCGGGCTGGTAATGAAGGTTGTCATACCGGATGTATGGAATCAGTTTATCAGCCACCTTATATCCTGTATAGATGTAAGAAGCCCATGTTGTTCTTGAGCCTGTTGTGTCGGTGTGATTTATTCCCGCCGTACTTTCTGCCAGCAGTTCGAATTTTTTTCCGAAGTTGGCAACGGAAGCAGTAAACAAATTTTGATTTACTTTCCAATTGATACTTCTTCCATGAACGTCTGCGCCCTTAGCAATTACATCGTGATACCATGCACCCCTGATCTGCCAACGTTCCGCAGGCTTAATATGAATGGCCGCCGTGATTGATTTGCTTTTGTCATTATCAAAAATTTCGCCCGACCCCAACCCGTTGCCAACAAAAAAATCGTAACCAAATTTTAGCTTCCCCAGATCATGTCCTTCCACCCCGGCCCCAACTGTATGTATCGGGATGATGTCGGCTGCAAACAATAAAGGACGTTCAATGGTGGGAAAGAAAACTCTGCCGTGATGATAAGTTACATTCCAGTAGTTTGTGGGTGTGTGCACCTTACCAAAGATCAAATCGTTATTCCCGCCAATGTTATATTTTATCACGATGCGTTCTACGCTTACAGAAAATTCCGTGGGTGATGATGGCGTGAATTTAAATACGCTTTCGCCAAGAAAAGAGATCCTGTCGTTAATAACAGAAGTGATGAAAAGGTCCTGCTCCCCAAAGCCAAACGAAACTTTATCGTTATTGTAAGTAGTCAGAAAATCGACGAAACCCCTTATTTGGGTATCCTGTGCAAAATTAGTTTTTGAGGAAAACAGGAAACAAACAGACAACAATAAAAAAAGAATCTTTTTCATGATACGTCAGAATCCTTTTTAAAAAATAGTAGAATTGCCTGATAAATATCGCTCAATTTACATAAATAATTCACTGTCTTTTTCGAAGAAGGTTTCAAATCACCATACGCTAACTGTTGACGTTGTTTGGATCTGCTGGTAATGTGATAGTAAATTCTGTAAATTCACCCTCTTTGGTTTCCACCTTCATCTCTCCCATGTGTCCTTTTGATACAATGTCATAGCTTAGTGATAAGCCAAGGCCCGTTCCCTGACCGGAAGGTTTTGTGGTAAAAAAAGGCAGGAATATTTTATCAACGATTTTAGCAGGAATACCCATACCATTATCTCTTACTTTGATTTCTATTTTACCGTCTAATTTTTTTGTAAAAAGAGAAACAGTGGGTTCATACTCGTGAAGCCCGGGATCGGTCGCATGTAATTTTTTTTCAGTGACAGAGTAAAATGAATTATTAAATAAGTTTAGTAGCACTCTCCCGATTTCCTGCGGAATAAGAGTTGCTTTTTTAATTGACGGATCCAGTTCCATTTCCATGGTGGCGTTGAAACTTTTATCCTTCGCCCGAAGTCCGTGATAACTCAGTTTAAAATATTCTGTAGCGAGTGCATTTATATTTACCGGCTCTTTTTGTCCTGTCGTGGTCCTCGAATGCTGTAGCATTCCTTTTACAATATCATCGGCTCTTTTGCCATGATGTCCTATTTTTTCAAGATTGCTTTTTATTGAACTCACAAGGTGATGAATATTTTCTTTGCCATCAGGCGATAAAACTTCCTTGTCAAGTTGTTCTTTTATTTCCAGGAGCAATTCATTATTAACTTCCGAGAAATTATTCACAAAATTCAGAGGATTCTGAATTTCATGTGCGATGCCGGCAGTCAGTTCCCCCAGCGAAGCCATCTTTTCTTTTTGAACCAATTGAAGCTGCGTCGCTTTTAGATTGTTTAGAGAGGCCTGGAGCGCTTCTGTTTGGTTTTTCAATTCCACCGTTCTTTCTTCAACTCTTTTCTCCAATAATTCGTTTTGTTCCGTTAGAATTTTTTGCTTGTCTTCATACAGCGTTTGCAGGTTTTTGTGGTAGATGATTTTTTTACGTTGGCTATTGATGAAAGAGATGAGAAAGCTTGCAAAAAGCAGCACCATGGCAACAATGCCAAAGATTACTTTCCCTAAAGTATTGTCAACTTCTAAGAGGTGCATATAATGCTTTGGCTATAAAAGTACAAAGTATTATGTATGCTGAGTTATGTACGTCCCACATATTATTCGCAAGCATTGCGTTTTCTTTTATTAGGGGAACATAAAAAAGAAAGACGAAAAAATTAACTACGACATAGATGGCTAGTCCTGTGACTACCAAAAAATCTTTGGAATGTCTCATTTCTTTTACTTCTGCCTTAAGTTGCGA
Organism: Chitinophagales bacterium; assembly: GCA_038258515.1. Taxonomy (GTDB): domain Bacteria; phylum Bacteroidota; class Bacteroidia; order Chitinophagales; family Chitinophagaceae; genus Ginsengibacter. The sequence goes on from JBBSPT010000013.1 coordinate 12,957, forward strand.
TAAATAGTAGAGCATGCAATAGCAAAGTAAAAAGAAAGCTTCGATCGTAAACAAATTTCCACTTATATTATATTTATAAAAGATACCCTGGGAAGTGGTTAAGTTGATGACAACAGCTACCAGGTATAAAAGAGGTAAAATTCTGTCAAGCGATTTATAAAACTTTTGTTTTAGCGAAATGAAAAAGTAGCTGAAACAAAAAAATCTTAAAACAGAATGAAGATTGTAAATGGGGTTGTTGCTTATTTCATCGCCGCGGTGCATTTTGTTGTATTCGCTGAGAAAGTCACAGGTCAGGTTAAGCGCCAGCGCTAACAGCAGGTAAAGAATTACGGGCCGTAGGAAGGAGGGCTGCTTTGGTTTAAGGATTAGTTGAGTTATCGGAATCGTCAGCGCCCATACTTCCGACAAATCAAAAATCTCCCTGGCTATGTGGAGCATGAAAAAATGTTTGTGTGCATTAGTTGGGAGGTGGATCAAATCAAGCCAGCGAAACGAAGATGGTATATTATTTTATCAGGGAAAAAATATATTTCCGGGATAATATTTAAAACGAAGTCGAAAGCCCATGTCTTAATAGTCATAGTCTCTTCGGGGTGCATTCCATCTTAAACCAATTCCGAAAATTTTTGAATCATCTTCCCCTGTGTATTTTCGATAAAGGACAGAGCCTTCAAGAAACAGGTTTTCTTTGAGTTCATAGGATACGACAAAGTTGGCATTCAATGCTTTTACTTTCCTGCCGCTGCCCACATCAAATCCGTAATCTTTAGACCGGGTTGTGTAAAGTTCAAACGGATTGCTTCCAAAATTCTGCGCTGCAGAATCAAGGCCTTGCGAGTAGTAGATGATCCTGCTATTTATGTAAAATTTGGGAGCTGGTTGATATCTCAAAACTCCAACGACCTCCTGGAAATTGCCTCCAAGAGGATGCGCCAGCGGCTGATTGTAATGCGTGTAGTTAGCTACTGCATTGTTATGTGAATAGGTGAATGGACGTACCCTGTTCATTTCAATTTGAAGGTCGAGGTTTGGAAGATTAAATGCGTCCACATACTTTGCACCTAACTGGTATCCATATTTATTAGCCCAATAGCCTTTGTTATTGGTCACTTCTTTTAATATAAATTCATCAAGTAAAAGCTGTCCATAAAATTGGAAGTGGTGCGCCGCGTTTGCTTTAAAATCAATTCCCGCGAGGGCATTGTCAGGGCTTCCAACCGTGCCTTCAACATGTCTTAGAAAAATGACCGGGTTGAGGTATTGAAAATCAAAACGGTTTCTTCTGCCAAAAACCACACCTTCAAACAAACCCACGTTCAACCACTTCGTAACGTTCATGCTTAAATGGTGGATGGCAGCATATTTCCTGTCAAGCAAACTATCCCCCGACTTTATAAACTGGGGCATTAATTCCATAAAAATGTTCTCATAATTGAACTTCCAGATTTTTGTATTGAGCTTAAGAAATAAATAGCTATTCCCAACATCGCTCAGGAAAAGACTGCGATATCCATTCCCGATAAAATTTTTATCATAACCAAATTGCACATCGATGTACTTTGTTGCATTAAAAGTTACATAACCCCTTGCATCAAAGTAATCAAATGCGGTGATTTTAAAATCTTTGTAGAATCCAACTCCCGGAACGGCGTGGAATTGGTTTACCTTATTTTGAAAAAACCGCGGACCGCGCTCCTGGTTATCGGTGAGAGTGGTTGAAAATCCAATGCGGTTGGCAATTCTTCCCCTTGCAGTAATTCCACGCTTATTCAGAAACAGCGTTTCACCATTGTCTGATTCTTTTGCAAACTGCAGCGAAAGCACAGGGTTTACCGCAAGGAAAAAATCTTTTTCATTTACTTCCAGCAGATTTGGTTTGGTGGTATAAAAGGTATTCAGGATGGGATGCTTGCTTAAGAAATCTTCTGATTGTTCCGGAGCCCATTCGGAATTATCCATCAGTATGTTTTGTAAATTATATTTATCAACAGCCGTCAGATTTAATCCTTGCCAGGGCCTCCTTCCGTCGCTGGTAATTGAATAAGAATTCGCATCAGCAACACTGTCTATGTAAAGGGCCTCGTTTACCACAGCTTGCCTGCTAAAGGGTTTTATGGTAGAATAATTGATGTCAGCCTGGTGTCCAAGCTTTATTTCCAGCCGGTCGATGATCGGGTATTCTTTCGATCCTTCAGGGATATAAGTGGTTTGCGCGGAAAGTGCAATTGGAGTGAAACAGGTAAGCAGAATTGCAAAACGCTTAAAAATTTGCATTGGGTTTTGGGTCTTTATTAATTAATTTCAAGATATGCAAAATTACCTTTTAAAAAAGATTTCGATCGTCAACGAAGGCAAAATCGAGGAAAAGGATATTTACTTTAAAAATGGCAGAATTGAAAGGATCGCCGATACCCTGCAGGTAAAGGAGAGAGTGACAGAAATCAATGGCGAGAGAAAGCATTTGTTCCCCGGCGTTATAGACGACCAGGTACATTTTCGGGAACCGGGTCTTACTCACAAGGCAACCATTTCTTCCGAAAGCAAGGCTGCCGTGGCTGGTGGAGTTACTTCCTTTATGGAAATGCCTAACACGATTCCAAATGCACTTACAGGAAGTTTGCTTGAGAATAAATATGAAATCGCTTCAAGAACTTCCGTTGCCAATTATTCTTTTTTCATGGGGACAAGCAATGACAACGCAGAAGAAGTTTTGAAAATGAATGCAAGGAAAAGAGACGTATGCGGCGTAAAAATATTCATGGGGTCAAGTACAGGAAACATGTTGGTTGACGATGAGAATTCGCTTGATAGAATTTTCAGCCAGAGCGAATTGCTCATTGCAACGCATTGCGAAGATGAAAAAATTATCAGGGATAATTACAACAGGTTGAAAAGTGAAAAGCAAGACTTAACTGCCGCTGATCATCCACTTATCAGGGATGATAATGCTTGTTACAAATCATCCTCGTTCGCTGTTGCCCTGGCTAAAAAACATGATAGCCGTTTACATGTGTTGCACATTTCAACAGAGAAAGAGTTGGGATTATTTTCGAACAATATTGCCTTAAATCAAAAGAGAATAACCGCGGAAGTTTGCGTCCATCATCTCCATTTTACGGCGGACGATTATGAAGAGCTCGGCTATTTAATCAAATGCAATCCTGCTATCAAGAAGGGGATAAATAAAGAAGCGTTGTGGCAGGGATTACTTGACAACCGGCTTGATGTCATTGCTACAGACCACGCTCCACATACGTTAGCCGAAAAGCAAGGACCTTACGAGCACGCTCATTCCGGACTGCCATTGGTGCAACATTCTCTTCTATTGATGCTTGCTTACTTCCAGGAAGGTAAAATTTCCCTTGAAAAGATTGCGGAGAAAATGAGTCATGCTGTTGCTGATTGTTTCAAAATTGAAAACAGGGGGTACGTCAGGGAGGGATATTTCGCCGACATAGTAATAGCTGATCTTAGCGAAAAAAATACGGTGAGTAAAAATAATATTTTGTATAAATGCGGATGGAGCCCAATGGACGGATATATCTTCCCTGCTACGATTGCCTATACTTTCGTGAATGGAGAG
>JBBSPT010000014.1:0-16480 GCA_038258515.1 Chitinophagales bacterium
ATATTCACACGAATTATTTTTTTTTCCGTTGTAATAGATATTTTCGTCGCACCAAAATCAATAATTACCAAAAATACTAACATGCCACTCAAACAAAGCTTCAGGCTTTTCCTGATATTTCTATTCCTGCACCTGAACGCTACAGCCCAGGAAAAATTAAACATAAAATTTGGCACTGTCTCGGCGGCAGATTTCGAAGTCCAATCTGCGCTGATTGATTCAAGCACGAATGCGGTGGTCATAGCTGATGTGGGCAAATCTCAATTCATTGCAAACACGACTGAATTTACTTTTTCTCTTGTATTTACAGAGAAAAAAAGAATAAAGATCATCAACAAAAACGGTTTTGATGCAGCTACGATAACCATCCCATTGTATGTGAGCGATAATAACAAGCAGGAGAAAATGAGCGATTTGAGCGCATACACTTACAATCTTGAAGAAGGAAAGGTAGTGGCGACTAAGGTAGAGAAATCTTCGGTTTTTTCTGAAAAACATAGTAAGAACTGGAACTACCAAAAGTTTACTTTCCCTGCGCTAAAGGAAGGCAGCATCATAGAATATTCCTACCAGGTAAAATCGGATTTCTTTTTCAATCTTCAACCGTGGACGTTCCAGGGAGAATACCCGGTTTTATGGAGCCAGTATGAGGCATCAATTCCTGAGTTTTATAAATTCGTTGTTCTTGCTCAGGGGTATCAACCATTCTTCATCAACAAGGTAGAAAGCTCCCAGTCCAGTTTCAACTTTGTGGAGCACGAAATGAACACAAGTCAGGCAGACTTACGCGGACAAACAAGATCTTCTTCGTTAAATAATTTCAAGGTGGATGGTAAAATAGATCACCATACCTGGGTGAAAAAAGATGTTCCCGCTTTGAAGGAAGAGGCTTATACAACTACAATCCGGAATGCAATCTCAAAAATAGAATTTCAGTTAAACGCCGTTGCGTTCCCACATTCTTTTCCGCAGGTGTACATGGATTCGTGGGAAAAAGTTGCCAATGACCTGATGCTTTTGCCATCCTTCGGTGTGCACATTGACAGGCCAAATAATTGGCTTGACAATGACGTGAACAGTATAGTTGGAAATGCCGGCAGTCCAAAGGAAAAAACGCAGAAGATTTTTGAATACGTCAGAGACAACTTCACCTGGAATCATGACAACGGAATTTATGTGACCTCGGGATTGAAAGATGTATTTAAAAACAAATCCGGATCTGCTGCGGATATTAATATGTTGTTGATCGCTATGTTGCGAACTCAGAAGATTCCGTCAAACCCGGTTATCCTGAGCACCCGTGATCACGGATATACTGACGAGCTTTATCCGCTTATAGACCGATATAATTATGTAATAGCAAGTGCCGCCATAGGCGATGAACAAATCTTTATGGATGCTACAGCGCCGGGACTCGCATTTGGAATGCTTCCATCAAAAGTTTACAACGGACATGCCCGTGAAATCACGAAGGAAATGGCGCTGCCTTTATATTTTATTGCAGATTCCATCAATGAAACAAATATTGAAAATGTGTATATTATAAACGCTGAAAAAGGTGGGCTGGAAGGTAGTTTTGTTCATTATTATGGAATGAATGAATCTTCGGAATTGAGAAATAGCCTAAGGAAAAAAGACCCAGAAGAATACAAAAAAGAATGGAAGCTGACAGCTCCCGAGGATATAAAAATGGAAAACATAGAGTTCGATTCATTAAAGAATTTTGACAAGCCTGTTGCAGTAAAATGCAATTTAAAATTGAATTCGTTCGGAGATGCTGACATCGTTTATTTTAATCCTATGATGAATGCGGGAATAAAGAAAAACCCCTTCATGGCAGCACAACGATACTATCCGGTTGAAATGCCATACACCATTAACGACGTTTACAATTTGGTTTTCGAAATTCCAAAAGGGTATAAGGTAGAAGAATTACCAAAATCGGCCAGGCTCACTTTTAACGAAGATGAGGGAATGTTCGAAGACCTTATCTCTGCCGATGCTACGGCAATTCAAATGCGCTGCAACCTTTCTTTTAAGAAGGCAAATTTTTTGAATGAAGAATATGATATTCTCCGGCAGTTTTATGCTTTCATCGTGTCAAAAGAGGCTGAGCAAATTGTGTTTAAAAAGATTAAATAACCTGCTTCATGACCGCTAAAAACCTGCCCTGCACAAGTGCGCATTTTCATACGCATGTGCTCTTTCTTATAATTCTTTGTTTACCAGTTCATGTTTTAAATGCTCAGCGCAACTCTTTTTTGAAAGTATCAAAAGTAAAGCCTGAGGATTTTAAACTTTCGAATCCATTGATTTCGACATCAACCAACGCTGTAATAATCTTCGACAAGGGAGATGTTTCTTTTGAGGGAAATAAAAAGGGGTGGTTCAGCTATATTTATAAACGGGTCAAAAGGATATTGATCCTGAACAATACTGCATCAGACCTTGCTACTGTTCAGCTCATGTTATACAAGGATGGAGAAAACAAAGAGACAGTGGAAGACATGTCAGGTCTCACTTTCTATGTGGAAAATGGAACAGTTGTAGAGACACAGTTGAATCTGAAGGACGTGATGGAAGAGAAATACGATAAGAATCACTTACTGAAAAAATTTGCTCTTCCTGCCGTGAAAGAAGGTTCCATCATTGAATACAGTTATATTATCAAATCCGATTTTGTCTTTAATATTCCTTCCTGGGAGTTTCAAAATACGAAATATCCAACCTTGTGGAGTGAGTACAACATAGCCATTCCGGGACTTCTTAGCTATATGTCGGTGCAACAAGGCTTTAATAAGTTTGAAGTAAATAAGGCAGGAGACAGATATGATGTTTTCAGAGTGTCGAGATCAAATGCTAACGGTGGAGCGCTTGTGAAAACTGATGAAAGCCTCTCGGTCTCCACTCACACCAATTTGCACAAGTGGGCGATGAAAGATATTCCCGCCTTTTCAGCAGAGAAGTTTGTTTTCTCCCCAACCAATTTTATCGATAAAATAAGTTTTCAATTATATAAAACTTTTGATGGTGAAGACTATCACGATGTCGCCAGCAACTGGAAAAAAGTTTCCGAAGAATTAATGCAACGGGAAGATTTTGCACAATCAGTATCGGAAGAAAATTATTGGTTGGATAAAGTACTTGCTCAAATAGTAAACGCTGGCGATCATGCAGAGGAAGGCGCTAAAAAAATATTCTATTATGTGCAGCAAAATTTTACATGCAACGATCACGATGATAAGTATATCAAGACGTCGCTCCATGATGTAGTTAAGAAAAAAAGTGGAACAGTGGGCGATCTGAATCTGCTGTTGATCGCCATGCTACGCCACGAAAAATTTATCGCGGATCCCGTTTTGCTCAGCACAACTGAATTTGGGAGGAACTCACCAACTTACCCGTTGATGGAAAAATTGAATTATGTCATCTGTAGAACGAGGATTAACGGAGTGGATTATTTTCTCGACGCAACAGTCCCTCTTCTTCCCTTTGGTAAGTTGCCTTTAAACTGTTACAATGGCCATGCAAGAGTGATATCCCCGGACACGACTGCCGTGTACTTTGATCCAGATGCATTGAAGGAAGATTGTTTGGTGAGTGTGTTTATTGCCAACACTAACGGGCAGGATATACAGGGATCATTGGTCCACAAGATGGGGTTCTTTGAATCTCTGGATACAAGAACAGAAATTCAAAAGAAGAGTCTTACCGATTACGAAAATCACTTTAAAACTTCCTCCCCTGAAGGAATGCTTTTATCGAATTTTGAGTTCGATTCTTTAGAAAAAATTGAATCGCCACTCACTTTAAAAGCTGATTTCAAGCTTACTGCCTTCGACGATGCCGATATCGTTTATTTTAATCCCATCCTCGGCGAAGCTGTAACTGAAAACCCTTTTATTTCGGCAGAAAGATCTTATAACGTAGAAATGCCCTACACAAAAAATCATGTTTATACATTGAATATGGAAATTCCCAAAGGGTATTACATAGACGAGATGCCTAAGTCGGCAAAAGCAATGCTAAACGAGGAAGAAGGTTCCTTTGAATACCTGGTAACCGCTGATGAAAAGTATTTGCAATTGCGCGCTATTCTTAAAATAAACAAGGCCACGTTCGATGCTTCAGACTATCAGACCTTAAGAGATTTTTATGCATTTGTATTGAAAAAAGAATCCGGACAAATCGTGTTTAAAAAAATCAAATCATAATGAAATATTTTCTTGGCATTATCTGTCTTTTGTCATTTATAATTGCCGAAGCCCAGGAAAACAGCGCCTTTTTGATTCCCGATTCTTTACGAAAAGGTGCAGATGTAGTGAATCGAAATGAAGAATATATTCTAACGATAAAATCTCCTGCAAAGTTTACAGTTTACGAAAGACATGTCTACACAATTCTGAATTCGGCTGCTGCTTCCTACGCTCATTATAAAACCAACTATGATAAATTTTGCTCTATCAATTCCCTTTCGGGCAAGCTCTTCAACATGATGGGAAAGGAAATAAAGCACACGAAAAAAAGCGACTGGGCAGATAACAGCGCTTATGATGGTTTTAGTTTGCTCTCGGACGCGAGATATAAAACAAATGAGTTCTATTCTTCTGATTATCCGTATACTGTTGAGTATGAAGAAGAAGATGAATTTAATGGCACTCAATATTTCCCGAGTTGGAGGCCGCAGACGAGTCCCTTTATGTCGGTGCAAAACAGTAAGTTCACAATCATCGCTCCGGCAGATTACGTTGTGAGGTACAAACAATCTAACTTTAATGGTGAGCCGCAAATTACCCAAAAAGGAGAAACGAAGACTTACACATGGGAGATAAAAAATATCACTGCTAAAAAATTTGAAGAATTCGCTCCATCGTTTTTTGAGCGTGCACCCGCTGTTTTCTTCGCACCTTCCAGGTTTGAGGTGCAAGGGTTTTCCGGGGATATGTCTTCATGGAATAGCTATGGAAAATTTGTGTACCAGTTGGTGAAAGGGCGAGACGAGCTACCAGACGCGATTAAGAAAAGAGTGCATGAGCTTACCGATAATCTAAAAGATCCGAAAGAAAAGATCTTTACTCTCTACGATTTTCTTCAAAGAAACACGAGGTACATAAGCATCCAGCTCGGCATTGGGGGATGGCAGCCATTTGAAGCTTCTTATGTGGCGGAAAAAAAATATGGTGATTGCAAAGCATTGTCAAATTTTATGATTGCGCTTCTGAAGGAGGCTGGGATCCAGGGGAAATATGTTGAAATTTTTGGAGGAAAGTCACCTCCGCCTTTCATTGCAGATTTCTCTTACTCACAATTCAATCATGTAATCTCCTGCGTGCCTCTCGAAAAGGACACCGTGTGGCTCGAATGTACCAGCCAAACTGTTTCTCCGGGATATATGGGCTCGTTTACCGGCGACAGGAACGCCCTGCTTATTGACGAGACAGGTGGTCATCTTGTGCACACGCCGGTCTATAAAGTTGGTGACAACGTGAAGACAAGAATTGTAAAAGCGGTGAGTGATGAACAAGGGAATCTATCGGCCGAAATCATTGTGACTTCTACAGGCCTACAACAGGATTTTTCACATTCACTTTTATACAATGCAACAAAAGAAGAAAGAGAAAAATATTTGAATCAAATGTTTAATCTTCCTACTTATAAAGTAATAAAAAGTGAGTACAGAGAAGAAAGAGGCATCATTCCCGCGATGAGCGAATACATGAAAATCGAATTGACAAACTTCGCCAACATCACGGGGAAACGCTTATTTATCGCTCCCAATATTTTTGGTGGAGCAAGTGAGAAGATTCCGGCGGACACGGCGAGACAGAATACATTCGTTTCAAATAATGCCTACCGGAATATTGATTCTGTAGAAATAGCTGTTCCTGCAGGTTATCAGGCTGAAAGTGTTCCGAATGACATTTCTATTGAAACAAGATTCGGCAAATATGTTTCTTCAGTGAAGGTATTTAAGGGTAAGATTGTTTACTACAGAATGATGGAGAAAGAAGCCGGGCGTTTTCCTGCCAGCGATTTTGCACAAATTGTGAAGTTCTATGACCAAATTTACAAATCCGATAGGGCAAGAGTCGTTCTTATAAAAACGGAATAAGGCAAGATCGAGACTTTGTGGTTTGCAGAATTTCTAAACATATCTTAAATCATCTGCAAAAAAATTTCCTATACTCCGGTGATCTGCAGGAAAGCTCACGCTTTATCGATCGTAAAGATGGTCGGGCAGTGTCATTTTCCAAAAAAATGAATACGTTACCTTTTGATTAACAGCCGTTCAATTTTATATCCCAAACGCAATTCTTGCTTCTTTCCATCAACTGGTATTATTTACATCCCCATTTTCAGCATTTACCCGTGCTGATTTGTCAATTGCCGAAAAAGTATTTCGTAGAAAATCTGCTGAAAAAAAAGCATGCTACAAAGGATCAGCCTGCATTTGCGGCAGATATTCTTAGATATGCAAGACATTTTTTCTGATTATGCCCCCCCTAACTCTTGGTTTGGAATTTGTTGCTATCATCATACAGAAAAATAACAGGTCAATTATGAATCCAAGTAATCTTACAATAAAATCCCAGGAAGTATTTCAGAAGGCACAGCAACTTGCCTTCAATGAAAAAAATCCAAACATAGAAGTTGAGCATATGTTGAAAGCATTGCTCGATGACCAGGACAGCCCCATTGAGTATCTTTTGAAGAAGAATAATGTCAATGTAAATTTTGTTGAAACAAAAATCGATGAAAGCATTTCGAAACTGCCGAAGTTAAGCGATGGTGAACCTGCGCAGGTCATTAGCAGAGATTTAAACAATGTAATGTTACGGGCCTCTGCGAGCCTGAAATCTTTCAATGATGAATTCGTAAGTGTTGAGCATTTGTTACTTGCTATAGTGCAGGGAAATGATAACGCAGCGAAAATTTTAAAGGATGCAGGAGTTACTGAAAAGGGACTTGTTGCTGCCACCAAGGAGTTGAAGAAAGGCTCTACAGTATCGTCACAAACCTCTGAAACGAAATTTAATGCATTAAGTAAATATGCCAAAAATCTGAATGAACTCGCCCGCAGCAATAAACTCGACCCTGTAATCGGACGAGACGAAGAGATCAGGAGAACCTTGCATATTTTGTCAAGGAGAACTAAGAATAATCCAATATTAGTTGGTGAACCCGGCGTAGGTAAAACAGCGATTGCCGAGGGTTTAGCGCACCGGATTGTAAACGGCGACGTCCCTGAAAATTTGAAATCCAAAATAATATTTGCACTGGACATGGGATTACTCATTGCAGGAGCGAAATATAAAGGAGAATTTGAAGAGAGATTAAAATCGGTGATCAAGGAGGTCGGGGACAGCGATGGCGAAATCGTTATGTTTATTGACGAGATACATACTTTAATTGGCGCCGGCGGAGGAGAGGGAGCCATGGATGCAGCAAATATTTTAAAACCTGCTCTTGCCCGTGGCGAACTCAGGGCCATTGGAGCAACCACACTCAATGAATATCAAAAATTCTTTGAGAAAGACAAAGCGCTCGAGAGAAGATTCCAGAAGATAATAATTAGCGAACCTTCGGTGGAAGATGCCATTTCCATTTTGCGCGGAATCAAGGACAAATATGAAACGCATCATCACGTGAGGATAAAGGATGAAGCGATCATCGCTGCCGTAGAACTTTCACATCGGTATATGACTGATCGCTTTCTTCCGGATAAGGCCATTGATTTGATAGATGAAAGCGCGGCCAAGTTAAGACTTGAAATGAACTCTATGCCTGAAGAGTTGGATAAGCTCGAAAGAGCTATACGACAGTTAGAAATAGAAAGAGAAGCTATCAAGCGCGAAAAAGATGAAGGAAAATTGAAGGATTTAAACACTGAAATTTCGAATTTGTCTGTTGAGCGTGATACCTTCAAAGCAAAGTGGCAGCAGGAAAAAGAAGTGGTAGATAAAATACAAAATGCTAAAGCTCAAATCGAAGATTTAAAGATGGCCGCTGAAAAAGCTGAACGGGAAGGTGATTATGGAAAGGTTGCTGAAATTCGATATGGCAAATTGCAAAACGAAGAAAAGATCATTGCCGACTTAACCGCTGAACTTGATGAGATTAGCGAGAAAAGAATGTTGAAAGAAGAAGTGGATGCGGAAGATATAGCGGAAAGCGTTGCTAAATCCACAGGAATTCCCGTGAGTAAGATGATGCAAAGTGAAAGAGAAAAATTGCTCCAACTTGAAGAAGAATTGCATGAAAGAGTTGTGGGCCAGGATGAAGCGATCGAAGCTGTATCAGATGCCATTCGCCGAAGCAGTGCAGGGCTGCACGATCCCAAACGGCCGATCGGATCTTTCATCTTTCTTGGCACTACCGGTGTGGGTAAAACGGAGTTGGCGAAGGCGCTTGCCGAGTATCTCTTCGATGATGAAAGCATGATGACCCGGATTGATATGAGCGAATACCAGGAGAAGCACTCTGTTAGCCGTCTGGTTGGAGCTCCTCCGGGTTATGTGGGTTATGACGAGGGCGGCCAACTAACGGAAGCTGTCAGGCGCAAGCCCTACAGCGTAGTCTTGCTTGATGAAATTGAAAAAGCCCACCCTGATGTGTTTAATATCTTATTGCAGGTACTTGATGATGGCCGGCTTACAGATAACAAGGGCCGGGTCGTAAATTTCAAGAATACGATTATCATTATGACCAGCAATATTGGAAGTCATTTGATCCAGGCGAACCTCGAGAGCATTTCTGAAGACAACAAAGACGAGGTGATCGAACGCACGAAGGTGGAAGTCATCAATTTGCTGAGGCAAACAATAAGACCTGAATTCTTAAACAGGATCGATGAAGTAATAATGTTCCAGCCTTTACTTATTAAGGAAATCAAAGAAATAATAAGAATACAACTGAATCATTTAAAGACGCAACTGTTGAAGAATGGAGTGACGCTGGATTTCTCCGAGTATCTTCTAGATTATCTTGCCGAGAATGGATTTGATCCGCAGTTTGGCGCCAGACCTTTAAAGCGCCTGATTCAGAAACAAATTATCAATCCACTGAGTAAGAAATTGCTAGCTGGTTCTATTGATAAAGATTTTCCGGTATTAGTCGATGTTTTCGATGGGCTGGTCGTTTTTAGAAATGATGTTGGCAGCCACGAAACTTCTGTAGCGTAACAATTGTTAGGTAGATGAAAGTCTTCGGCTGTAGCAAAAAAAATACCCTTTGCAAAGGGTATTAATGAAATATCACTATAATTCCTCTATCTTAAAAATAACATCTCGCGATATTTTGGCAATTCCCAGCAATCATCATCGACGAGTAACTCGAGTTTGTCGGCATGATACCGGATATCGTCAAAATAATTCCTGACAATTTCGCAATAAGCAATTGCACGCTCCCTGGAATTTTCGATTTTATTTGCAGACTTCCGGGCTTCAATCATCGAAGTGACACGGGTACTGATTTCAGAAATATGTTCCGAAATTTTCTGTGCGATTTGAGTTTGAATTTTGTAACCACCTTCATCGAATCCAAGATCCTTGTGTCCTTTGATATTGTTGATAAGTATGTTCTGATATTTTATAGCAGCAGGCAGAATATAAGTGCTGGCCAGGTCGCCAAGAATTCTTGCTTCTATCTGTACCTTCTTAATATAATTCTCCAATAATATTTCATGCCTTGCTTCAAGTTCACTGTGCGTGTAAACCTTATGATGTTCAAATAGCTTTTTGGCCTTATCTGTTACAAATGCATCCAAAGCGAGAGGGGTTGTTTTTAGGTTTGGCAACCCTCTTTTTTCGGCTTCTTTCTCCCACTCTTCGCTATAGTTATTTCCTTCAAACAATACAGATTTACTCTCAACAATATATTTTTGGATAATTTGCAACAACGCAATTTCTTTCTTCTCCCCTTTCTCTATCAGTTCGTCCACATCCCTCTTAAATTGAGAAAGAGTTTCGCTCATGATTGTATTCAGCACTGTCATTGCGGTTGCACAACTTGCTGCCGAACCCACTGCACGGAATTCAAATTTATTGCCGGTAAAAGCAAATGGAGAGGTCCTGTTACGGTCAGTATTATCAAGCATCAACTCGGGAATTGATTTATGAATATCCAGTTTGAGCATTGCCTCGTCCTGTTCGTCAAATTTATTACCAACCCGCGTTTCAATCTGCTCTAAAACATCAGTCAGGAATTTTCCAATGAAAATTGAAATAATGGCCGGAGGGGCTTCGTTGGCACCTAACCTGTGGTCGTTTCCTGCGCTTGCAATGGATGCTCTTAACAAGTCTGAATAATCGTGAACCGCCTTAATGCTATTCACGAAAAAGGCAAGAAACATCAGGTTTGTTTTTGGAGTTTTGCCTGGAGCCAACAAATTAACTCCCGTGTTGGTTGCCAGACTCCAGTTATTGTGCTTGCCACTTCCATTTATTCCGGCAAAAGGCTTTTCATGAAGTAACACCGTCAGGCCATGCCTCTTGGCAACCCTCGTCATCACATCCATTAAAAGAGTATTGTGATCTACTGCAATATTCACTTCTTCAAAAATAGGGGCGCATTCGTACTGTGAAGGCGCTACCTCATTGTGTCTCGTGCGAAGCGGGATACCAAGTTTGTAAGATTCAGTTTCATAGTCCCGCATGAAAGCATAAACTCTTTCGGGAATAGATCCAAAATAATGATCCTCCAATTGCTGCCCCTTCGGTGGTGCATGTCCAATTACCGTCCTGCCGGTCATCACGATATCTGGACGGGCATTCGCAATAGCTGAGTCTATAACAAAATATTCCTGTTCCCATCCAAGGGTTGGAGTAACATTTGTAACGTTCTTGTCAAAGTATTGGCACACATCAGTAGCAGCTCTATCCAACGCAACGAGCGCTTTTAAAAGTGGAGTCTTGGCATCGAGCGATTCACCCGTATACGAAACGAAGATGGTGGGAATGCACAATGTTTTACCATTCCCGATTTCCATGATAAACGGAGGAGAAGATGGGTCCCATGCGGTATATCCTCTCGCCTCGAACGTCGCTCTTAAACCACCGCTCGGAAATGAAGAAGCATCTGGCTCCTGCTGAATCAATGCAGCCCCGTCGAATTCTTCCAATTCAGTTCCATCACTTTTTAAGGTAAAAAATGAATCGTGTTTTTCAGCAGTCGCTCCGGTGAGTGGCTGAAACCAGTGAGTATAATGGGTAACGTCTTTTGTTTCTGCCCAGGCCTTCAGCCCCGAAGCGATCTGGTCTCCCATTTTCCGGTCAATTTTCCCCTGGGATTTTATGGACGAAAGCAAACTTTTATAAGCTTCATCGCTAAGGAATTTCCTTGCCTTTTTCATGTTAAAAACATTCTCACCAAAAACAGTCGTAATTTTTTGACTTTTTGGACCATTCTGCCCATTGTTTTCATGATTTCGGAGAGCGTTGAGTCGTAAAGATTGCATTTATAAATTTTTAGTCCGGCAAAAAAAAGCTATTACTTGAAAAAAACAAAGAAATTTTTTAAAATGTTAGTAATATTCTGGTACTATTTAACAGAACACAAATATTATTTTTTATATAATACGTAATGTAGTTCTGATTTTCTCCCAATCAATGCATGAAATCAACGGAAGAATTAGAAAGGGGAAATAAATACTTCGATACCTGACAATAGCGCCAAGAATTGGTATGGTATATCCGATTATTAAAAACATTCCCAAGGCAAAAAAGATGCAGAAATATTTGAATGGTGTGGACTTGCCTGATTTCCGAAAAAATATAAATAGTGCAAACAGCGCTTCATAAACGAGAATTTCAAATGCTGCAAGAACATATAAAACGTCCTTCATCTCAGTAATAAAAGGCCGCATCAAGCTGATGACAATAGCCTGCGGGGTGTTTTGAAGAAAACTCTTAAAAGTCGGAGTCAGAATGTTGACTTCGATAGATGACGTTCCCCGTTTTGAAATATCGATAAACTGGCTTTGCTTTTCCGAGACATATTCAGGTAGGTTAACAGTGGTTTTAAGCCAGGCGGTAGCAAAAAAAACGATTATGCATAACAAGTAAACACTCAGGAAATTGATTAATATCGATCTTGAATACCGGGACGAAATGATCCATCCGATCAGTGCGGGAATCAGTGTGATAAATACAAAGCTTCGCAATAATAATATCAGGCAAAGCGAAAATAAGATCGAAAAAATTCTCTTCGAGGTGATATCTTTTTTTTCCAAAATGAAATAAAAATGATAAACGACAACCGATAGGGCTACAAAAATAAATCCATCCCGGTGAATCCCGCTTGTAAAGTATAACAGAGATGGTAAAAGGAAAACGCATACGATGACAATGGACTTCCCCGTAGGAAACGCCTTCTCAAACACCCGGTACAGATAAACCGCTCCAAAAAAAACCAGGAAGTCGAAAAAAAGATTGTTTACAAAAAAGTTTTGAAAACTGAAAATGTCAAACACAGAGAGGATCTTGGCTATAATATTTGTCCTGAGATCATTCCAAAAGGAATGAGAGGATTGAAGAAACCCTGAATAGTCAGCATAATTAGATCTAAAAATATTCGTGAGATACTCGTAAGGATCAGACCATAGGAGATGGTACTCATAAAGTCCTTGCCGGTGGAAGTCTAAAGTATCCGAAACAGGATAGTGATAAACATTAATATATGCATTGAATAGACCTGCGAGAACTTTGATTAAAAAAAGGATAATTAATGCCCGGG
The DNA here is from genome assembly GCA_038258515.1 of Chitinophagales bacterium. GTDB lineage: Bacteria > Bacteroidota > Bacteroidia > Chitinophagales > Chitinophagaceae > Ginsengibacter. The sequence continues at coordinate 12,733 of JBBSPT010000014.1, forward strand.
ATCCTAAACCACTATTTTTAAAAAACCGGAACCTTGTAAGTAAAAAGCAAAAAAACAGAACGTACAAAGTGAAGATGAAATATCCCATTAAGCAACTTTAACTGTGGGAAGTTAGTTAAAATAATTACAGGGGATTTTACTGATAAATTCCAGGACATTGTAAGTTTGCGCTATACAACAATTATGGAAATTACAATTGAAGTTGCTGAAAAGCTTGGGCTTAAAAAAAATGAATTCGAGAAAATAGTTGAGATACTTGGTCGAACTCCAAATTTCACTGAGCTGAGTGCTTACTCTGTAATGTGGAGTGAGCATTGCAGTTACAAAAATTCGATTCGTTGGTTGAAAACATTACCACGCGAAGGTTCAAAATTGCTTGTAAAGGCAGGAGAGGAAAACGCCGGGCTCATTGACATTGGCGACGGGCTTGCAGTCGTTTTCAAAATCGAAAGTCACAATCATCCTTCTGCGATCGAACCATTCCAGGGAGCTGCAACAGGTGTTGGCGGTATTCATCGCGATATTTTTACAATGGGTGCACGGCCAATAGCCACTCTCAACTCCCTGAGATTTGGAAAACTTGATAAAGAAAAAACTCAGCACTTACTTAGCGGAGTTGTTCACGGCATCGCTCACTATGGAAATTGCTTTGGAGTACCTACCGTTGGCGGTGAAATCTATTTTGAAGAATGTTATCACACAAATCCGCTCGTAAATGTGATGAGTGCGGGAGTAGTGTCTATAGGAAAAACTGCGAGTGCGACGGCTACCGGTGAAGGGAACCCTGTTTTTATTGTTGGCAGCGCCACTGGCAAAGATGGCATGGGAGGAGCCGCATTCGCCTCAGCCGATATAACCGAAAACAGCGCTGAAGATCTTCCGGCAGTGCAGGTTGGCGATCCCTTCCAGGAGAAGAAATTGCTGGAAGCATGTCTTGAAGTTCTTGCAACAGGTGCCGTGGTCGGCATGCAGGACATGGGTGCTGCAGGCATTATTTGTTCCACTGCAGAAACCAGCGCAAAAGGTGGAGTTGGAATGAAAATAAATCTTGACGAAGTACCGACCCGCCAAAACAATATGAAGGCATGGGAACTATTATTAAGCGAGAGCCAGGAAAGAATGTTGCTGACCGTTACAAAAGGCAGGGAAAAAGAAGTCATTAATATTTTCGAGAAGTGGGATCTTCCCTGCTCGAAAATTGGAGTTGTCTCAGAAGGTGAAATGCTTGAGTTTTATATGAATGGATCGCTCGAAGCGAAAATTCCAGCGGAAAGTTTAGTGCTGGGTGGAGGGGCTCCGGTTTATGAGAGAGAGTTCGCAACACCAGGTTATCTGAAAAAAATTCGCGAATTTAAAATTGAGCAAATACCTGAGCCGGATGATCTGGAAGCGATTGCTATTAAAATTATCGAGCTTCCAAATATAGCATCCAAGCAATGGGTCTATGAACAATATGATAGTATGGTTGGAACGGCAAACCTTAATACTAACGCTCCAGCGGATGCATCTGTGGTGAAAATAAAAGGGACATCGAAAGCTCTTGCCCTTACAACAGACTGTAACAGTCGTTATGTTTTTGCCGATCCATTTGTGGGATGTATGATAGCGGTTAGCGAAGCTGCGAGAAATATTGTTTGTAGTGGAGGAAAGCCTCTGGGAGTTACTAACTGTCTTAATTTTGGAAATCCTTACGACCCGGAAGTTTATTTTCAATTCGTAGAAAGCATAAAGGGTATGACAAAAGCCTGCGAAAAATTTGAAACGCCTGTGACCGGGGGCAATGTTAGCTTTTATAATCAATCGCCTTCCGGGCCAGTGTTTCCGACTCCTGTTATTGGTATGGTTGGCCTTCTTGAAGATTACGAGTCAAAGATGACACTTGATTTTAAAAACGAAGGAGACGTTATCTATTTGTTGGGGAAATGTAAAAACGATATTGGTTCATCTGAATACCTACATAAAATCTGTGGAATAGAATTCTCCCCCGCTCCATATTTCGACATTGATGAAGAAAATGATTTGCACAAAGCCGTAAGTAACCTGATCGAATCCAGGTCCATACTCTCTGCTCATGACATTAGCGAGGGCGGCCTATTCATCACTCTTGCCGAGAGCAGTTTTAATCGGAATCTCGGATTTTATATCAACCTTGAAACAAGCGGTACCAGGAAGGATGCGTTCCTTTTTGGAGAAGCCCAGGGTAGAGTCGTCGTCACCGTGGCCAGAGAAAATATTGATCAATTTGAATCACACCTGTCGGTTCCTTTTCAAAAACTCGGCAAGGTAACCCAGGGAGAAATAGTTGTGGATGGCCAGCAATGGAATAACATCAATTCATGGAAGAAAAAATATCAAAATGCAATCGGAAAATTTTTCAATAATTACCTGCCTGAATGATTCGTAAAGATGGTCATATTGTGGTCACGGGAGCCGCGGGTTTCATTGGCAGTTGTCTCGTCAGTTTTTTGAACGACAAAGGGTTTTTTAATCTTATTCTTGTTGACGATTTTTCTTTTCCTGAAAAAGATAGAAATCTTGACGGAAAAAAATTTATTGAGAAGATTGATAGAGAAACGTTTTTCGATTGGGTAGAAACAAGAGACATAGGGATTCAATTTATTTATCATATCGGAGCCCGGACTGATACTACAGAATTTGATTACTCTATTCATGAACACCTGAATGTTGAGTATTCAAAAAAAATATGGAACTATTGCTCCAGGAATAAAATTCCGCTCGTGTATGCTTCATCTGCCGCGACGTATGGTACGGGAGAATTAGGCTATAAGGACGACCATAATATTGTTAATGATTTAAAGCCGCTTAACCCGTATGGAGTTTCAAAGAACGAATTCGACAAATGGGTTCTTCAACAGGAAAAGGATGACCACAAACACCCTGAAAATGAACTACCGTCTCCTCCTGCATGGGCCGGGCTAAAATTCTTCAACGTGTACGGTCCGAATGAATATCATAAAGGCAGGATGGCCAGTGTTATTTTTCATTCATTTAATCAAATAAAAGAGAAAGGATTTGTAAAACTTTTTAAATCGCATAAAAAGGAGTTCAGGGATGGTGAACAGCTTCGGGACTTTATTTATGTAAAAGACGTACTTAAAATTTGTTTTTGGTTTTTGAAATGCTTGAGTGATGAAAATAGGACATGTTCTTCGGGAATTTACAATGTTGGCACAGGTCAGGCCCGGTCATTTAATGATCTGGTCTCTGCTACCTTTCGGGGTATTGATCGCCAACCGGCAATTGAATATATTGATATGCCGGCAGATATAAGAAATACTTACCAATACTATACCGAGGCAGATATGGAAAAGCTCAAAGCTGCGGGCTACGACGAATCATTTTATTCATTGGAAGATGGCATTGATGATTACGTAAGTAACTATCTCATTTCAAATAGCAACTATCAAGGTTTCAGGCTTTTTTCCTGAGGAGGGGTGCAGCTATTGCAACTGTATTTTTCCGGCGTAAGTATGAATAAAGTCGCTGATAATGTGAAGCTTCAGATCCTTTTCAGCGCACTAATTTGCCGGACCGGCTATTAACAGCATTTTAGCAACGTTTTTTCCACAAAGATATTTTTCCTTTTTCAGCATAAACTATTAGCTGTAAGTTTGCATGACCTCACGGATTTTACTTCCAGATTTTACATTTCCGGCTGGTCAATTTTATTTAATTTTTATTTTCTGACAAGAAACATTTAATTGTTGCTTGTTGATTTATTTATAGA
>JBBSPT010000015.1:0-16325 GCA_038258515.1 Chitinophagales bacterium
CCAGTAGTCCCTGCGCTTCCTTAGCTGCATCATATTCTGCATTTTCTTTAAGGTCTCCTTTTTCACGCGCTTCGCCGATTGCTTTGGATGCTGCCGGACGTTCAACACCTTTCATGTGTTGAAGTTCATTTTTCATCTGCTCAAATGTCGTGTTTGTTACATAGTTGATCTGATTCATAACCTCGAATTTTTAAGAGTACAACTTTTTTCTCAGGGTAAAATAAAAAAAATACAACGCCTCCTTTTAGAGAAGCGTTGCATTTATACAAATATAAAAAAAAATTCAAGTTTTCTATTCCAACCGAAGTTTTTTAAGTAAAACTGTTGCCATTTTATAGAACGCTTCATGGCTGTATCCCGCTATGTGCGGTGTTATAATTACGTTGGACTGTGCAAGCAACCAGTTTAACCTGTGATTTTCATCCTTGGTATATGTCTCAAGCTTTTCGTTTTCAAGAACATCCAGTCCGGCGCCCGCAATTTTTTTGTTTTTTAGCGCATTAATGAGCGATATCGTATCCGTAACCTTGCCACGGCAGGTTGATATAAAAAATGGCGCACGAAGCAACGAATTGAAAAAATTTTCATCGGCGAAGCGAGTTGTTTCCGGGGTCAGTGGAATATGGAGGCTTATCACATCTGAGTATCGACATAACTGTTCCAAATTTGCTTCCTTTACGTAGCTATTACCAAATCCATATTTGTATTTATCGTACGCAAGCACGGTGACATCAAAGGATGAAAGTAATTTGGAGAAGGCCGAGCCAGTATTGCCATAACCAATAATGCCAACAGTTTTACCGCTAAGTTCAATTCCGCGGTTTGCATCTCTGATCCATTTCCTATCTTTTATTTCGTCATTGCTGGAGCATATCCTGTTCATTAAACCGAGGAGCATGCCAAGCGCATGTTCTCCGACCGCATTGCTGTTCCCTTCAGGACTGCTCACGCACAATATGCCCTTAGAGGTGGCATAATCAACATCCACCAATTCCATTCCGCTGCCTAATCTACCGATCCATTTCAGGCGGGTTGCTTTATCAATCAGCGCCCGGTCTATCGGCAGCCTGCTCGTAATTATAATTCCTTCCGCCTGGTTGATGATAACACCAAGTTCTTCGTAGCTTATATTCTGAGTATGCAAAATGGAAAATCCCTTTTGCTGAAGTACATCAATCAAATGATTGTGAACACGAGCCGTAACTATTACCTGCCTCTTCAATATTCTTATTTTTTCAGATTATTTACATGCAATCATGCTGATCTCAACGTTCACATTTTTAGGCAACCCTTTTACAGCAACTGTTTCTCTTGCGGGATAGTGGCCGGTGAAATACTTTCCATATATTTCATTTACCCGTGTGAACAATTGCATATCAGTAAGAAAAATTGTTGATTTGACAACGTTTGAAAAGTCCATTTCGCCAGATTCAAGGATAGACTTTAGATTTTGCATAACCTGTTCGGTTTCTTCATCAATACTTCCAACAACCATCTCTGCAGAATCTGCACGCATTGCTATTTGCCCTGAAATAAAATAAAACCCGCCGGCCTTTACAGCCTGGCTGTAAGGCCCGATCGGTGCTGGTGCATGGGGAGTATTGATAATTGTCTTGTCCATTATTATCGCACTTGTTTGTGATAAAATTCCAAAACTTTCCTTCAACGAACAAACCTATTTTTGCAGGAGCTGAACAATGACAGTTCTCACAAGGGCTTTCAATGAGCAGGAAAACGAAAATCTGATGGTGCCCTACATCCTGAATATTCATACCGCAACCGAAACAGCTCTCGTCAACCTTTCCAGAGGCCTTGAAGTTCTCGGCTCAAAAATCAACACTGAAACCAAGGAGCATGCTTCATTTTTGCATCCTGCAATTTATGCATTGTTAGAGCAAGAAGGAATTGAAATGGCAAAGGTGAATGCCGTTGGAATAACTCAGGGGCCGGGATCATACACGGGAATGAGAGTGGGGCTCGCCGCAGCAAAGGGAATCTGTTTTGCATTGCAAATTCCATTGATTACATTTAGTTCACTCGAACTGATAGCTGCTTCCTGCATCCGTTCAGTTAGCGACAAAGAAGCACTTTACTGCCCAATGATAGATGCCAGGCGAATGGAAGTTTACACTGCCCTCTATTCGTTTGATCTCGAAGAAATGAATGCTGCGAAAGCCGAAATTCTTTCAAACGACTCCTTCAGCGAAGAATTGGAGAAGCAGCATATCTACTTCTGTGGCAGTGGCAGCGCAAAAGTCCACGCAATTTCAAAATTACCCGAGACTCATTTTCCACCCACAGAAATTTCTTCGGCGGTGCTGAGCGAACTGTCCTGGAGAAATATGCAACAGGAGAAGTTTGAAAAACCATCCGATCTTCAGCCCTTGTATTTGAAGGGCATGCCGGCGAACAATAAAAACCATCTTTAATTGCAAAAGAACGATTTTTTCCGGTTCATACTTTTTTAGAAAAGAATTTCTTTTGCTATGTGTATCTTTACCATATTCTAATATCTTTTAATTAAATAAAAATTTTAATTATGGCTTTCGCGGAACCAATCAGAAATGGACTTTCTCCCGATCAAGCCGCAGAAAATACCGAGCCACTTAACATAGATTACCATAGCATAAAAAAGGCGGCTATGGTTCTGAGATCGCTGAATCATAAGCTTCGCCAACAAATCATTAAAACGATTAATGAGAGTGAAAGACTTACTGTGACTCAACTTTATGTAAAATTAAGACTCGAGCAGTCTGTTGCGTCCCAACATTTGGCCATCTTAAGAAAAGCTGGTGTGGTTGGGACAGAAAGAGAAGGTAAGTTCATATTCTATTCTATCAATTCTACCCGGGTAGATTCAATCAACGAATTCGTCAGGCAACTTCTCGTATGAATTTGGACATGCAGTTTTATTTCCCATGTTTTTAACCAACCTGGTCGACGGCAATTTGTGGAATATCGAGATTCCCTGAAGCCGATTGTAACTGCAATTATCTGCAATAGTTTGTTAGACTTTTTCTGTAATATTTTAAACTTTCCCTCACATTCGGTTGTTCCCAAAAAATTATTTAGAAAATCGTCCGATGGAATTATTCTACCCGGTGAACCGGCTCGTTAAGGTTTAGCATTCACTAACTATCTTTAATTTTAGCGAATTACGAGAAATGTCTTTTGAAATTTTTTGAATAAGGAGTGCGAACTTAATAGAAAAATATGGCTGCAAAATTCGTTATAATCGGTGCAGGTTTTTCTGGTGCTGTGCTGGCAAATGAACTGGCTAATCAACTTGACTGTCGCATAGAAGTATGGGAAGAAAAATCCCACATCGCAGGCAACTGCTTCACCGAGAGAGATAAGGAGACGGGTGTGATGGTTCATAAATACGGACCACACATTTTTAATACAGACAAAAAAGATATCTGGGATTACGTGAACAGATACATAACACTGAGACCATACCTGCACCGGGTGAAAGCAGTTAGCCGCGGAACGGTGTATTCTCTTCCTGTGAATCTCCACACCATTAATCAATTTTTTCAGAAGGCAATTTCACCCGCTGAGGCGAGAGAATTAATAATTGCACATGCAGATCATTCCATCACAGATCCAAAAAATTTTGAAGAGCAAGCCCTTAAATTTCTCGGGCCGGAACTTTACAAAGCATTTTTTTATGGATATACAAAAAAACAATGGGGATGTGAACCATCTGAACTTCCGGCTGCAATTTTAAAGCGTCTGCCGGTTCGGTTCAATTACAACGATAGCTATTACGAAAATGCATATTGTGGCATTCCGGAAGAAGGATATACTTTGTTTGTGGAAAAACTGCTGGATCATCCAAACATCATTCCCCGGTTAAACAGTAAATTCAGGGCAGGAGAAAATATGCAGGAATATGACCACATTTTTTTCACGGGCGCCATCGATGCGTTCTTTCAATATAAATATGGGAGGCTAGGCTATCGCACAGTAACGTTTGAACCATTTGTGGCTGACGGCGACTTTCAGGGAACTTCAGTAATTAACTATTGTGATGAAGAAGTTCCGTTTACCCGAATTACAGAGCACAAACATTTTGCCCCGTGGGAACAACACGAAAAAACAATCTGCTTTAGAGAATATAGTAAAGAGACAACTGAAAATGATATTCCGTTTTATCCTAAGCGATTGGCCCATGATAAAGATCTCCTGATTAAATATCGTCGTGAAGCAGAGTACGAAAAAAATGCATCATTCCTCGGCAGACTTGCCACCTACAGGTACATGGATATGCACCATGTTATCGGTGAAGCAATAGACTTTGCAAAAATATTCGCTGAAAATTTCAAAACCGGTAAGTCACTTCCTGTTTTTCCCAATATTGAACAGGTATAGGCTTGATTTCTTCAGATCTTCTTTTCTCTCCTGGTTCCTGTCCCTATTCGAACCACTATATGCCACGGCTTTCCAAAATCTCCGGAACCGTTGTACCAAGCAAGGTTTACAATAAGAATCCGCCTTTGTTCGTTAACATTTTAAATATCCGAATCCTTTTAAAACCAAATTCGCCAGTCTATGGAAAAGGTAATAGCTCTGGTTGTGACATACAACCGACAATTACTACTTTCTGCTTGCATCAACGCTTTAAGAAACCAGACCCGCAAGATCGATTTGATCTTTGTAGTAAACAATGGAAGCACTGACAGCACCGAAGATTGGCTGAAGCAACAGGACGATATTGAGTTTATAACGCAGAAAAACGTAGGTGGTGCGGGTGGTTTTAATACGGGGATTAAGACAGCTTACGAGAAAAAGTTCAGTTGGATGTGGCTGATGGATGACGACGGGTATCCGAAAGAAGATGCTCTTGAAAAATTACTGGAAGATGACACAGATGAACTTTGCCTTAGAAATTGCGCAGTTATTAATAAAGACGACAGAAAAAGTTTTGTATGGAAAACAGGAAAACATAGAACCATCGACGATGTGAAAGATGATAAGATTTGGAACGTAGCTCATCCTTTTAACGGCACGCTTCTTCATCGGAAAATTGTTGACAGAGTTGGATTTCCCAATGCGAGCCTGTTTCTCTGGGGCGATGAATCGGAATATTTTTATCGCATCATTAAGAAAAACGGAATTCCTTCATATACAAATCCAAAAAGTATTCACTATCACCCTCCCTCAGCTTATTCTTTTAAAAATGACTGGACTTTTGAAAGCAACTGGAAGATGTATTATTATGTGCGCAACAGGCTCTTCGTTTTAAAAACCAGGTTCAGCAAAAGTCTTATTCTTGCCTTCGCGATGTATATTATTTTTATTGCAGCGTTTGCAGCTACTATAGTTGTATTTCAAAAAAGCGACAAATACAAAAAATTAGGTTTCATTGCCTGGCCAATAGCGGATGCTTTAACCAATAATTGCTCTGCAACACCGGCATCAGTCCTAAAAACTCTTTTGGCAACTTCCAGGTTTAACCTGGGAAATTTTGTGCTGTATAGATTTCGTATAGTCCGTTCAATATTTTCTTCACCGGCTCCTTCATCCCTATAGTTTCCGGAGCGAATGATATATAAACTTTCTTACCACATGAATAAAATTCTATCTTCCAAATGGGCTATGGTGACCTGATATTGTTCCCAATATTTGTCCTTCTCTCTTACCTTTTTTTCAAAAGGTTAAGGAACAAATATGATGACCCGATCTTAAAGAAATACCACCGCCAGGGTTACTGGATCAAAATTATCGGATGTGTTGCCTTTACGATCTTCAGTGTTTATCTCTCACCCGGAGACTCGATAGGTCTCTATCAAAAGGAAGGCAACAATATTTACCACCTGATTCTAAATGATACCAATAATTTTCATTGGCTTTTTTCCAAGGGAAAAACATTTGATGAAACGCTGCTGAAGGATCCTTATAATGGGGGTTATTTCAAGTCGGAGTCAAATTACATTGTCACGAAATTCGTTGTCTTCCTGTCCTTTATTTCTTTTGGGAGATATGCAGCTATCAATATAATATTTGCATCGATTGCATTTACCGGGCTTTGGAAACTTTTTCTTTTCTTTTACGAACAATATCCTCATTTGCATAAAAAGTTTGCAATCGCCATTCTTTACTTTCCTACGTTGGTTTTCTGGAGTTCAGGAATCTTAAAAGACACGCTCTGTATAGCCTCTCTCGGCTGGCTCACACACGCCGTTTATGAAATACTTTATAAAAGAAAAAGAATCATAATAAATCTCATTGCAGTGTTTGCGTTCTCCTATCTCCTGACCATCATTAAGGTTTACATTCTCATCTCTTACCTGCCATTCTTTATACTTTTTATTATTCTTAAAAGTATTTCTGTAATTAAGAATCGCTTTGTGAAATACATGCTGGCGCCGATTCTGATCGTTGCGAGTATGTATTGTTTTACCAGCGTGCTTGATTCTTATGATGAAGAGTTGGGGACCTATGCAGTGCAGGATCTTACCAAAAGTATCCAGCACCTGAATGGCGCTTTCATCTCAATGAACGGAAATGAAACAGCCGAATCAAACTTTGATCTGGGTGTAGAATTCGACGGTACTTTTCGCGGACTTATAAGACTTGCGCCGGTAGCAGTATTCACCACTTTCTTTCGCCCGTTCTTATGGGAATCCAAGAAATTATCTTCCTTGCTTGCATCCCTCGAAAGCCTCATCCTGCTATTTTTCACTATATACATGATTTTCAAAAGCGGGCTGATAAGCTTTATAAAACTTGTGTTGAGTGATCCCCTGATTATGTATTGCTTTTTCTTCTCAATAGTGTTTGCCATGTTTGTGGGCGCCAGTACGCTCAATTTTGGAACGTTGGTTCGTTACAAAATTCCCTGTCTTCCATTTTACACCATTTCTCTTTTTCTTATTTATGAAAAAGTAAAAGAGAAATCTGTCAGAAAAAGTTTATTAAAATCACTTGCTATTCCCGCACCGAAGTCATACCAACCGGCCTGAAGCGGGTTGAACGGTCTCAGCCCCGAGGTTGTCTCCGTCTAATATGGAGAATAAAGTTATTTTGCATCAATAAACGATTTAATTCATGTGTGGTGTTGCCGGGGCAATTAATTTTGATTTTTCTTATCCCCAAGTCATTGCCAATATGGGCCATCGCGGTCCGGATGAGCACGACGGATATAAGCATGGCAACGTAAATCTTTTTCATCTAAGGCTTTCAATCGTTGACATTGCAGGGGGTAAACAGCCAATGCTTTTGCGGGACCGATATGTCATTATTTTCAACGGTCAAATTTATAATCATGCCGACCTCAGAAAGCAGTTTAGCCTGGCTGGGACAACCAACTCAGACACGGAAACCCTGCTATTACTTTATGACAAACTGGGAAAAAATTTTCTGCAATTCCTGGATGGTATGTTTGCTTTTGTAATTTATGATAAGGAAAAAAATGAGCTTTTCATTGCGAGAGACCGTGCCGGAAAAAAGCCATTCTACTATTACCTGGACCATCAAAAATTCGCATTTGCAAGTGAATTGAATTGCCTGAAGAATATGATTAATCCGGACATTGATGAAAAAAATTTTTATCATTATCTGCGACTTGGCTCGTTTCATAGAAAACTTACGCCATACAAAAATGTTTTAGAATTAGAAGCTGGAAGTTTTTTTCAAATAAATTGCAAGTCGCTGGAAGTCTCGCAAAAGAAATGGTGGGATATTGGAGATTTTTATTCGCAGGCGAGCCCCGACTCCTTCCAGGAATGCCTGGAAAAAACTGATACTTACCTGCACCAGGCTGTCAAAAGGAGAATCGAATCAAGTGACCTGGAAGTCGGTTGCTTCCTGAGCGGAGGTATTGACAGCGGGCTTGTAGCCGCAATCGCTTCTGAATATAACAGCAAGCTGAAAACATTTACCGTTTCTTTTGATGGAGAATACGATGAAGCTCCACTTGCAAAAAAAGTGGCTGATAAATACCAGACATATCACTCCGCGATCAAGCTTTCATTTGACAATCTTAAAAACGACATCGAGGATATTCTTTCAAACTACGGGGAACCATTTTTTGACAGTTCCGCAATTCCCAGCTATTATGTAAGTAAAGCGGCAAGAAAACATGTAAAAGTTATTCTCAACGGAGACGGCGCCGACGAGCTCTTTGGCGGATACAGGCGTTACGTACCTTTTGCAGCCTACGATTTTTTTAGAAAAAATAATTTTGTAAGAACAGGGGCTTACCTGGCCAGGAAAACACTTCCACAATCACACAATAAAAAATCGGTCTACAATTATCTATATAGGCTCGCTGCTCTTGCGTCCAAATCTGACTTGGAGATTTATCTTTCTGCTGGCGTGGATATATTTGAGGATTATACGGAGTATTTTGCAGACCCCGGATTTGATTATCTTGAAGCAGTTAAAAAGGATTTTGCACCAATCGCCAACAGTAATATGAGTGGCCTGAAAAAGATCATGAACCTGGATTTTGAAACAAATCTCGTCAATGATCTGTTAGTCAAAATGGACATAGCAACAATGGCAAATTCGTTGGAAGGCAGGAGTGCATTTCTTTCAAAAGAACTTTTGGAATACGTGCCGACGATTGATGACAGGTATAAGATAAAGGGCAAAGTGACAAAAGTATTATTGAGAGCACTGGCGGTTAAATACCTGCCTCCTGTTCTTGTGCATCAGCCGAAACGTGGTTTTGAAGTCCCATTAAAAAACTGGATCGACAACGAGCTGAAGGAACCGATCTCTGATTATCTTACTTGTACGACAGCCCTTTATAAAAATTTTGTGGACGGGAAATTTGTGCATGACTTGCTAACTAACAAAATAAAACTGCCCGCTGAAAAAAGAGCAAAGATGCTCTGGACGCTATTTTCACTTGAAGTTTGGTATAAAAAAGTATATCTGAATGGCAAATGAACTGAAAGGCAAAAAGATTGCGGTGATTGAAAACGGACTTTTCTCAACCTATACCATGAGAGAGGCTTTGATGCTTAAACTTCTTGAGGAAAATACAGAGGTATACGTTATAACACACACCAATAATTTCGTTGCGGAGGTTGAGAAAATGGGACTTAAAGTATATAACGTTGGTTCAGGCAATATGAATCCGTTTAAGGTGGCCTTGTACATATACAACCTCAGAAAAATATTAATGAAACTCAAGCCGGACGTGTGTCTCACATTCAGCATACGTCCTGCCATCTGGGGAAATATGATTACGAGGAGAATGAAGTTGCCGACGATCACAAACATCACCGGAATCGGCCCGTTGTTCGAAAGCAAGAGTATAGTGTACGCTACAGCGAGAACGATGTACAGGAATGCTTTGAAGAAAACAAATAAGGTTTTTTTCCAGAATAATGATGACATGGATCTTTTCATTAAAAGTAAGTTTGTAAATCCCGCTGTGGCAGAAAGAATACCCGGTTCGGGTGTTGATTATAACAAGTTTGCTCCCCGGCATTTAAAAGAAAAAGATCCAGAAACTTTTGTTTTCTTATTTATAGGACGACTAATAAAAGACAAGGGAATCTTTGAATACATATATGCTGCAAGAAGTATTCGCAAAAAATATCCACACACAAGCTTCCATGTGATTGGTCCATTCTGGACGCAAAATCTGCGGACTAATACGATTACCCGGTCCCAGCTAAAGCATTGGATTGAGGAAGGTGTGATCGATTACTTAGGTGAAAAAAAAGATGTGAGAAAGTTTATAGCGGAGTCAGATTGCATCGTCCTGCCCTCGTACCGGGAAGGCACTTCAAATATTTTACTTGAAGCCGGAAGTATGGAAAAGCCGGTCATTACAACGAACACCACGGGATGCAAGGAGATTGTGGAAGACGGCGTTACCGGCTTTCTTTGCAACGTAAGAGACGAGATCGACCTCGCTGAAAAGATGGAATTAATGCTTAGCCTTGACGAAAAAACGAGATTGGAGATGGGCAAGAAAGCAAGGGAAAAAATAATCAGAGAATATGATAAACAAATAGTAATACAAGCCTACATGAATGCAATTAAAGATGCGTTGTTCGTTTAAAATACTGCTCAAAAATTAAAACCAGTTTCGATCCTCCAAAACATTTCATCCGGTTTATATGTATTAAGTCAATAAATTACTATGTTTTATACGATCAAAGACCTTGAGAATTTATCTGGCATTAAAGCTCACACCATCCGAATTTGGGAGCAGCGATATTCATTTTTGAAACCACAACGTTCTGACACTAACATTCGCTATTATACGAACGAAGAGCTGAAGAAGGTACTTAACATAGCCCTTCTCAACAAATATGGATTCAAGATTTCAGAGATTGACAAAATGAGCCCGGAGGTCATGTCAGGAAAAGTTCTATCTCTATCTGACACTGAGGCAAAAGACCATGTTGTTATAAACAGCTTGCTCGGCTTCATGATAGACTACCAAATTGAAAAATTTGAAATCGTCCTTAACGGGAATATCGAAAAAGCGGGAATGGAGAAAACAATCCTTAATGTGATTTTTCCATTTCTTGAAAAGGTTGGCACTCTTTGGCTTACCAACCATGTAAATCCGGCTCAGGAACATCTTGTCAGCAACATTATAAGACAAAAGATAATTGTTGGAATCGATTCGTTGCCGTTAAAAATAAAAAAGTCATCAAAAGTTTGCCTTTTTCTACCAGAAAATGAATACCACGAACTCTCTCTCCTATTGGTACTTTTTATGCTAAAGAAGCAGGGAATAAGTGCAGTCTACCTCGGGGCACATACACCTTTTGGCGAATTGGAAACAGTTGCCGTTAAGAAAAACCCCGGCTATCTCTACACTCACATTACTTCTGCCACCCAGCATTTTAATTTCGAAAAATTTATTTCGGAGATGAATCGCAGATTTGATAAATACCAAACTATTGTTTCAGGAAGACTTACTGGTAATTACAAGAAAAAACTCCCTTCTAAAATATCGTTCAAGCATTCGCTTGGAGAGGTAAAGTCATTTATCGAAGACCTTCCTTAGCCTCCACACCGTTATTTCGCGTTGGCTCTCTATTAGTTCCAAAAAATTATTCCTGAAAAGCAATAAATAATTTTTTTGGTTCGAATTTTGTTTAACTTTGACATATCAAACATTAAACACTATTTTATGTCAGTATTAGAATTTGATCGCCTTCTCCTTACTAATTCCGAGTTCTTAAAACCTTTTGCGATAACGCTAACAAGAGATTCCGAAACTGCCAAAGATCTTGTGCAGGAAACAATGTACCGGGCTGTTGCCAACAGGGAAAAATATAATTTCGGAACCAATATCAAGGCATGGCTCTATACTATTATGCGAAATATTTTCATTAATAACTATCGTAAAAAAGTAAAGCAACCTTATGTCGCAGATGCATCAACAGCAGATTTTCTAATCAATCAAAGCAGGGATGCAAGCAGAAATGCAGCGGAATCAAGCCTGAAGGCAAAAGAGATCGAAGCACAGATTGAGAATTTGCCGTCCATATTCAAGAATCCGTTTTTATTATATTTTGAAGGATATAAATATCATGAAATTGCCGATATGCTTGAGGAGCCACTTGGTACCGTAAAAAGCAGAATTCACTTTGCCCGAAAACTTTTAAAAGAAAAGGTTACAAGGTTTTAGATCTGTAGAAAAATTTATCCAATATTTAGGGAGTATCTTTCTTAGAAATTCACAATTATTTTGAAAAAAGCGGTTGTTATAGGCAGTGGCTTTTCAGGCTTATCGTCAGCATCATACCTGGCAAAATCGGGATGGGATGTAACGGTAATTGAAAAACACAATTCCCCGGGCGGAAGGGCAAGAAAATTTAGGGAAAGTGATTTTGAATTTGATATGGGGCCAAGCTGGTATTGGATGCCTGACGTCTTTGAACGGTATTTTAAAAATTTTGGGAAGAGCAGATCAGACTATTATGAACTCACCAGGCTCGATCCTTCCTACACCGTTTTTTTTGCAGACAAAAAAATGGAAATTCCTGCGAAGTACGATGAGTTGAAAAATGTTTTTGAAAATTTGGAAACGGGAAGTGGGGAAAAATTAGAACGATATCTCGACCAGGCAGCGTTTAAATACGAAGTGGGTATAAATAGCCTTGTGCAAAAGCCAGGACTGTCCTGGATAGAATTTGCGGATTGGAATTTTATAAAGGGGATTTTTAAAATGGATGTTTTTTCTTCAATTAAATCTCATATTCAAAAGAATTTCAAAAGTGAAATGATCAGACAACTTCTTGAATTTCCGGTTCTTTTCCTGGGCGCATTACCTAAAAATACTCCTGCATTGTACAGCCTGATGAATTATGCAGATATAAAAGGTGGAACCTGGTACCCAAAAAAAGGAATGTACACTATTATAGAGTCGATGTGCAAAGTTGCGGAAGAATTAGGGGTGAAGTTTTCCTTTAACGAAGAAGTAATCTCGATCAATGTGGAAGGAAAAGTAACCCATGGAGTCACTTCCGAAAGTATGAACGACGGCGTAAGCAGAAAAGTTAATTACCCTGCAGACGCTGTTATTGCAAGCGCAGACTACCACTTTGTGGAGACGCAACTTTTGGCAAAAGAGCAAAGAAGTTATAGTGACACTTATTGGGATAAAAGAATATTGGCGCCGTCTTGTCTTATTTATTTTGTGGGGTTAAATAAGAAACTGAAGGGCATAACTCATCATTCATTGTTTTTCGATGTCGATTTTGAAAAGCACGGAAACCAGATTTATAAAACGAAGGAGTGGCCTGACGAACCGTTATTCTATGTATGTGCTACTTCAGTAACAGATGAAACCGCCGCTCCAAAAGGTCATGAAAATCTGTTCTTTCTAATACCGGTGGCTTCAGGGCTTAAAGGCGACGATATCAGGTTACGAGAAAAATATTTCAAGAAAATTATTGCACGGTATGAACAAAAAACAGGACAAGAAATAATGTCAAATATTGTCTACAAAAGAAGCTATGGCCCGTCGGATTTTATGAAAGACTATAATGCCTTCAAAGGAAATGCGTATGGATTGGCGAACACATTGCTTCAGACAGCCGTATTAAAACCTTCCTGCAAGAGTCGTAAAGTGAAAAATCTTTTCTATACAGGACAATTGACCGTCCCGGGTCCGGGCGTACCGCCTTCATTGATCAGCGGAGAAGTGGTAGCCCGCGAAGTCATTAAACAATTCATAAAGTAAAACGTATTTTTATAGAAGCCTCCATTAAAATTTTGAGTTATGATGCAAATATTTCACGATGTAAGCATGCAATGCAGCAAAATCACGACGCAAAAATATAGCACATCATTTTGCAGCGCAATAAATTTGCTGCATAAAGATTTGCGATCTCCCATCCACAACATCTATGGCTTCGTTAGATTTGCAGACGAAATTGTAGATACTTTTCATGATTTTGACAAGGCTGTTTTGCTTGAAGAATTCAAGATCGAAACCTATCATGCTATTCAAAGAGGAATAAGTATCAACCCAATTTTGCAAAGCTTTCAGCTCACCGTTAATCAATACGACATTAACTTAGATCTGATCGAAGCTTTTTTCAGAAGCATGGAATATGATCTCAATCAAAAGAGTTATGATCAGATTGGGTACCAGGAATACATCTATGGGAGCGCGGAAGTCGTAGGATTGATGTGTCTTACAATTTTTTGTGAAAATAATTTGAATCTCTATGAGAAATTAAAACCGTTTGCGCAATCTTTAGGCGCTGCATTCCAAAAAGTAAATTTTCTCAGAGATGTAAAAGCGGATTTACAACTGCTTGAGAGAACCTATTTTCCGAATGTCGATTTCAGGAATTTTACCTCAGAGTGTAAGGCAGCAATTGAGGATGAAATCGAAACTGATTTTTCAAACGCATACTCCGGAATTAAACAGCTTCCATTGAAATCACGTTTTGGTGTATATGTTGCTTATAAATACTATTTATCACTTTTTAGTAAAATAAAGCGGACCCACGCTGCTGAAATTTTGGAACAAAGAATAAGGATCCCAAACTATTTCAAAGCTTTTATAATGGTGAGAGCAGGGGTCAAAAATCAACTTAATTTAATTTAATAACATTAATTAAAACATCTTGACGGAAGTAATACTTGTAACGGAAAATGATGAACAGATAGGAGCAATGGAAAAATTGGAAGCTCATAAAAAGGGATTACTACACCGGGCATTCAGCGTTTTCATTTTTAATAAAAAAGGTGAGATGCTTTTGCACAAGAGGGCGGCAGCTAAATACCACAATGGAGGACTCTGGACCAATGCCTGCTGTAGTCATCCAATGCCCGGGGAAGTGATAATTGATGCAGCTAAAAGAAGGTTGTACGAGGAAATGGGATTTACCGTAAGCGTTTCGCATGCTTTCAGTTTTACCTACAAGGCTACTTTTGACAATGGATTGACCGAGTATGAATTTGACCATGTATTTGCAGGAATACATGACGGAGAGATAAAATTTAATACTTCAGAGGTCAGCGATTATTGTTATAAATCAATTGAGGACATTGAATCTTCTTTAATCACTCATCCACAAAATTACACCGAGTGGTTTAAACTGGCGTTGCCGGGTATCAAGGCATATTATTTGGAAAACATTTGTTCAACCCAAGCCAGTTAGCAGAGCAAAGAGTTTTTAAATTATTAAATGAAATCATTGTGCAGACTGTATTTTTTATATTGATAATGCTGGCGGTTTTCCTACTTATGGAAGGAGTAACGTGGCTCACACATAGGTTTGTGATGCATGGTTTTCTCTGGTACTTGCATGAAGACCACCACAAAAAAGGCCCGGGTGTTTTTGAAAAGAACGATGCGTTCTTCTTGATTTTTTCTATTCCCAGTATTTTGTGTATACTATTTGGAACATTTGGCGGCAAATATTGGTTGGCTGCAATTGGCGCAGGAATCGCAATGTACGGACTTGCTTACTTTATTGTGCACGACGTAATCATTCATCAAAGGATTAAATTCTTCACAAGATCTGATAACACCTACGTAAGAAGTATCCGCTGGGCCCACAAAATGCATCACAAGCACCTCGAAAAAGGCGATGGTGAAAGTTTTGGAATGCTGTTAGTTGCAAAAAAATATTGGGACAAAGTAAGAGCAGATAAAAAACGAAATGCTGCCGGCAATGCTAAATCCCCGACCCTCGCAACTTCGCACGAATAGTTGACAAAAATCCATTTCAAACCTAAATTTTTGAAGGCACTTATATTCAGCAGAAACTTAAACGTTCCTACTTATAAATAACCCGATAGAGCTATTGGAAACCAAATGAAGGGTACAGAATATGACTATATATTTTTGGGGGCCGGTTGCGCCTCGCTAAGCATACTGATGCGCATGATTCAATCTAAAAAGTTTTTTTCAAAAAAAATTTTATTGATAGATAAATCGCAGAAAAAAAGCAATGACCGTACCTGGTGCTTCTGGGAAAAAGAGGCAGGATTTTTCGAAGAAATAGTGTACAAAGAGTGGGAACAGCTACTTTTCAAAACAGGAGAAGAAGATATACAATTGAGTATAGCCCCATACACTTATAAAATGGTAAGGGGAATAGATTTCTATCAACATTGCTTTTCGAAAATCCAGTCGCAAAATTATATTGACATCATACATGCTACTGTTTCGTTTGGGAAACAACAACCTGCCAAAA
Source organism: Chitinophagales bacterium (assembly GCA_038258515.1). Lineage (GTDB taxonomy): Bacteria > Bacteroidota > Bacteroidia > Chitinophagales > Chitinophagaceae > Ginsengibacter. The sequence goes on from JBBSPT010000015.1 coordinate 15,645, forward strand.
TTTTGATCGACAACATAGAACTTTTGAGAAAAAAAGGAGCTATTGTTTTTAATTCTATTTACAGTCCCCCACCCAGCCGCGAGGGCAAATTTTACCTGCTACAGCATTTCAAGGGATGGATAATCGAAACACCCAAAGAATCATTTGATGAGAAAACGGCGGTGTTAATGGACTTTGGAGTTTCACAATCCCGCGGAACTTCTTTTGTTTACGTAATGCCATTGTCACCTACCCGGGCGTTGATAGAATACACATTATTCACGGAAGAAATTTTGCTACAAGATGAGTATGATAAAGAGATAGAAAATTATATACAGTCATTTCTATGCCTGCAGGAGTATGAAATTATTGACAAAGAATTTGGGGTGATCCCGATGACCAATGCGATTTCTCCCCGTGATGAAAATGGGTTCTATCATATTGGCACTGCCGGTGGTCAAACAAAACCGTCAACTGGCTACACTTTTCGCTTCATTCAAAAACAGGCGAATCTAATCCTTGCGCAACTGGTCTCGGGGAAACATCTAAATATCAACAAGGTGCAATCTCGATTCTCCTTTTACGATAGCACCCTCCTGCACATTCTTTCCAGGCATCTATTGGATGGAAAAACTATTTTTTCCACGCTATTCCAAAAAAACAGAGCTTCAAAAATTTTGAAATTCCTGGATAATGAAACGA
>JBBSPT010000016.1:0-16323 GCA_038258515.1 Chitinophagales bacterium
CCAAAGAACGGATGTCCGGGTCCTGTGGCCGTAAATCTTACTGAGGATGTTATACTATTAATTATCGACAGCCAATGGTGGCTGCAAACAGATAACAAACCTGGCATCGAATCCGATTGCCCTTACAAAACAAAAACCGAAGTGCTGTTCCAGGTGAAAGAAATCCTGGATAAAAATCCGGATAAACTAATCATTTTTGCGTTGCATCACACCTTAAGATCCTATGGAATTCATGGTGGCTATTTCAGGATGAAGCAACATATTTTTCCGTTTACTGACCTCCGTCCTTCTTTATACATTCCGCTCCCTGTTATTGGTTCAGTTTATCCCATCACACGCAGTGTTTTTGGGACTTCTGAAGATCTTAGCCACCCACTGTATTCCGAAATGATCAGGGATCTGGATAGCGTAGCGGTCAGGTACAAGAATGTAATTTTTGCTTCGGGTCATGAGCATTCATTGCAGTTGATAAAAGACATGAATCACTATTATATCGTCAGTGGTGCTGCAAGCAAATCGACCAGGGTTTCAAATGGGAAAAAATCGTTGTACAAATCTTCAAAAAATGGATTTGCAACGTTGGAAATTTCTAAAAACAAAACCGTCAGGCTTAAATTTTTCAATGTAGAAAATTTTAAAGTTGAAAAAAAATACGATAGTGCGATCTTGAATTTCGGTGAATCTCCAATACCTGAAGAATTAATAGATACTGTCCGTTCCTCAGATATGGTCTTTGGAGACAGTGTGCTGATTTCTGCAAGCGACAAATACAAGAACCCTTCGGATTTTAAGAAATTTTTTCTGGGCAACAATTACAGAAAGGAATGGAGTACGGCGGTAAAAATGAAATTGTTTGACATCCGGAGCGAAAAAGGAGGTTTCAAAATAACGGGAATGGGAGGAGGAAAACAAACTTTATCGCTCAGACTTGAGGATAAAAATGGCAAGGATTGGGTGCTTCGTACAATGGACAAAGATCCCGAAAAAGCAATTCCTGAAAACCTGCGGGGAACGCTTGCCCAAAGAATTGTACAAGACCTCATTTCGGCGAGTTATCCTTATGGAGCGTTGGTCGTACCTTCTCTTTCTCATGCTCTCAATATATCGGAGGCAAAACCCGAATTATTTTTTGTTCCTGACGACCCGGCGCTGGGATTTTACCGAAACATAATGGCCGGTAAAGTTGCAATGCTGGAAGAAAGAGAACCAACACCCGGAAGCGCTAATACAATAAGCACAACAAACTTAGTGAATCATCTGACCGAGGACCATGACGATCATGTGGATCAGAATCAATACCTGAAGGCAAGGCTGATTGATGATCTTGCAGGAGATTGGGACAGGCACTTTGATCAATGGAAGTGGGGTAAGACAGATACCGGAAAAGGAAAGTTATACTACCCGGTTCCAAGGGACAGAGACCAGGCATTGTTTTATTCTGATGGACTATTGATGTCCATTGTTTCAAAATACAGAATGCGGTATGTGCAATCTTTTACCAAACAGATCCCGGATATCAACTGGCTGAATTGGGAAGCCCGGGACATGGATAACCTTTTCCTTAACCTGCTTGACAAGGAAGACTGGCGAGCCACAATTGAACAATTCCAGCAAAAGCTTTCTGATAGCGTGATCGCTTCAGCCGTAAACAACCTTCCGCTTCCGATCTACAAAATTGACGGTGAGATGATAAAGGAAAAACTCGAATACAGGAGAGAAAGCATGATGGAAAAAGGGATGAAGTGGTATAAGTTTTTGTCAAAAAATGTGAGCGTGGCAGGAAGCAACCAGCGTGAAAATTTCAGCATTACACGAAATGATAAAGGAATTGAGTTGACCGTTTACAAGATGAAACGTTTCGATACAACCGGAATCATGTACCATCGGATATTCGACCCTTCAACTACCAAAGAACTGCGCCTGTACGGGCTTAACGGCAATGATAAATTCAGCATCGCCCCTGATGTCTCTTCGAAAATCAAAGTAAGGATGATTGGGGGAAAGGGTAAAGACAGTTTTGACCTGAGAGGAAATGTTCGCAACTTCATCTACGACCTTGAGGCAGAAGAAAATGGAATCGTGAACAAGAGACGAACAAAAATTAATTGGACATCAGATCCGCTGATAGAAGAATACAGGAACAGATCCAACGAATACAATATTTCGGAATTCCCTCACATCCGCTTCGGTTACAATTCTGAAGACTTGCTTCTATTAGGATTTGGCTATACGTCAAGAACATATTCCTTTATGAAGAAGCCGTTTGCGACTTCCCAAAAATTTACCGCGCTTTTAGCAATGAATCATTTGAGCTATCAACTCAGGTATGAAGGAATTTTCAATTCAGCAATTTTAAAAAAGGATTTGTTGATCAATGCAGAATTTGTAAACCCTACCCTCAACAACTATTTTGGTCTTGGCAACGAAACGAAATATAATAAGCAACTCGCTTTGGAATACTATCGGGTTCGATATAAATATATTTCTACAGATGTTTTCTTACGAAAAAGAATGAACGACATCGTATCGATAATGGCCGGGCCTTCTTATTATCATTACTGGATCAGGTACAATGATAACAGGTCAAAAATTTTGGGAAATCCCTCGCTTATAGGCAGTGATTCCGCAAGTATTTATTCTAACAAAGATTATTTAGGAGCTAAGTTGAGGATCAATATTGATTTTGTAAACAATGGCCTTTTCCCTACCCGGGGCATCACCTGGTACACGGAACTTGGTTCAATGTTCGGGATAAATAAATCAAGTAAGAATGTCACTCACCTTACTTCTGACATGACTGTCTATGGAAGTCTCAATGAAGAACGAAAAGTTATGGGAGTTTTTAGAGTTGGCGCCGGAAAAATTTTCAGTAAAGATTTTGAATATTTCCAGGCATTGAATCTCGGGGCTAATAATTTTATTCGTGGTTTCCGGAAGAACAGGTTTTCCGGCTCGGCCATTGCATACAGTAGTCTTGAAATGAGAGTTAAATTATTTAAATCACAATCCTACATTCTCCCGGGTGATGTAGGACTGTTGGGCTTTTATGATGTTGGAAGAGTGTGGCAATACGGCCAGGTATCGCACTTGTGGCACCAGGCTTTTGGAGGTGGTTTATATTATACACCTTACAATCTTTTAATTGTTTCTGCTACCTTGGGACTCTCTGACGAAGGTGCAATCTTTAATTTTTCGATTGGCACAAAATTTAATATTACCTTTTAAATTGAATTTCGGCAAATGGAATACAACAAGCTGTATAAAAAAATTGAGGAGTATGTAACATCTCTTTTCGAACAGATGCATGCACCTGCCCTTGCTTATCACAACCTCGAACACACGCTCGGCGTTGTCAAACATACGGAAGAAATTGCAGGGCATTACCGGGTTACAGAAGAAGACATGCTCGTGCTTTTCGCAAGCGCCTGGTTTCACGATACCGGTCACCTTTTTACCGAGCCTTCGAAGCATGAAAAGATGAGCTGCGAAATCATGGAAAAGTTTATGAAGGATCATGTAGATGATGAGAAGCTGATCGAAGAGATGAAAGGCTGCATAATGGCAACGCAGTGCCCAAGACATCCGGAAAATCTATTGCAACAAATAATTTGCGATGCCGACACCTACCACTTTGGAACGAAAGATTTTAAGAAAACAAATGAACAAGCCAGGGAAGAAACCATAGCGAGGTCAGGCGAATCTTCTTTAATAAAATTTAATGAGGAAACGATAAAGATGCTCGTTGAACACCGGTTTTTTACGAGCTATGCGAAAGATCTCCTGGAGAAGAAAAAGAAAAAAAATATCAAATGGCTTAAAAAGAAAATTCTATCCGAAGAACATGAACCCCCCCGGCAGGTGGGAACATTGGCAGGATTGGAAAAAGACAAAAGCGGTTTGATGAGCAAGGGAATTCAAACGATGTTGCGGCTTACTTCAGAGAATCATTTGAAGCTAAGTGATATGGCTGACCACAAAGCCAATATCTTAATTTCGGTAAATGCGATTATCATTTCTGTAATTCTAAGTATATTACTTCGCAAATTACAGGGCGATCTTGGGTTAACGATTGCAACGTTAATCTTTCTGTCTGTGTCGGTGGCCACCATTGTAATTGCGATCCTGTCCACACGGCCTAAAATCAGTGAAGGAAAATTTTCAAAAGAGGATATTGCGCAAAAAAAAACCAACCTGTTGTTTTTTGGAAATTTTCACAAAGCTACTTATGAAGAATACAATTCGGCGATGCGTTCTATGATGCTCGACACCGACTACCTCTACGGAACACTCATAAAAGATATTTACTTCCTCGGAGTTGTACTTGGAAGAAAATATAAATTGATAAGACTGGCCTACAATATTTTTATGATTGGCATTATTGTTTCAGTCATTGCTTTTGCCATCGCCGCTTTTACGAGTGGCTCAGCATCAACCGGGCAGGTATTGGATGGATCAACCTCGCCTTTTTAAATTTTCTTTTTGATGACTATTCATTTCCGGGACCTGAGCTGGCTCGGGTTCAATCTTAGGGTGTTAGAGGAGGCTGCTGACCCGCGGGTGCCTCTTTATGAACGGTTAAAATTCCTTTCAATTTTTTCTTCCAATCTTGATGAATTTTTCAGAGTGAGGTATCCGGGAGTTGTGGCACTCGGAGCTTTGAGCAATAAAACACTGAAAGCAATTAAGGTTAATGAAAAAAATATCGTGGAAAAAGTACAGGATGAAATAAATACACAACTGAATTTTTTCGGCTCCATTTTAAATGAAGGTATTTTACCGGCTTTGAAAAATGAGGAAATTATTTTTTATTACAACGTCCCGATAAGAGATGAACATAAAAATGAAATAAGAGAACTTTTTCTGTCTTATGTACTTTCATACATTCAGCCAATATATCTCGACGGCAAAACCGAAAAAGGATTTTTGCCTGTAAACAATTATCTCTATTTCGTGATCACGCTGCAGGAAAGTGGAGCGGGAACATTGAGACAGGCAATTGTAAATATCCCTTCTGAAAAGCTCGAACGCTTCTTCACACTCACGCCTCTCGACGGATTTGAGTATGTGATTTTTCTTGATGATATCATTCGGGAAAACCTCGTGCATCTTTTTCCCGGACTGGACGTGCTAAGCGTGTACAGTATAAAGATCAATCGTGACGCGGAGCTCTATTTGACAGAGGAATTCAGCGGCAACCTTTTGCATAAGTTAGAGAAGCAGCTGAGGAAAAGAGACATTGGCGCACCATCGAGATTTCTTTACGAAAAGGGAATGCCGGTTAATTTGCAAAGATTTCTTGCTGCGGCTTTCGACATTACTACCGAAGATATGTTTGCCGGTGGCCGCTATCATAATCTGAGAGACCTGGCTAAATTTCCAACCTTCAATAAATTAGCTGTCTATCCCAAAAGAAAGCCCTTGTCTTCTGCGAAGCTTATTAACAGCGGTGATATCTTTAACATCCTTTTGCGGGAAGACTTGTTGTTGCATGTGCCCTATCAGTCCTATAATCCTGTCTTGTCATTTTTTAACCAGGCAGCGGTGGATGGAGATGTAACTGATATTTTTATAACACTGTACCGCGTGGCCGAAGAGTCGCATATCATCAATGCATTGATCAGCGCAGCAAAAAATGGGAAGAATGTCACCGTATTTATTGAACTGAAGGCCCGCTTCGACGAAGCAAACAATATTAAATGGAGCAGGATCATGAAAAATGCAGGCGTAAAAATTATTTACAGCCTGCCCGATATAAAAGTGCACTCTAAAATTGCACTGATAAGAAAAAAAACGACCACACAAAAACAGCTATTCGGTATTTTGAGTACCGGAAACTTCAACGAGATCACGGCTCAACTCTACACTGATCACGTGCTGATGACGGCTGATCCGGATATCACTAAAGAATTGCTCCAGCTGTTTAATTTTTTAAATTCAGGAAAGACTCCCGGAAAAGACAGCAACTTAAAGTTTTCCAACCTGCTCGTTGCGCAGTTTAATATGGTTGAGGAGCTTGAAAAACTGATTAACATGGAAACCGAAAAAGCAAAACGCGGAGAACGTGCCCTTATCAGGATAAAAGTAAACAACCTCGAAGAACCTCATTTTATCGGCTTGTTGTACAAGGCAAGCCAGGCGGGAGTAAAAGTAGAACTCCTTGTAAGAAGCATCTGCAGCCTCGTTCCCGGGGTGGAAGGAGAAAGTGAAAACATCGTGGTCAGGCGTATCGTCGACCGTTACCTGGAGCATTCAAGAATCTTATGTTTCGGTACGGATGAAAGCGCGGAAGTCCTGATCGGATCAGCCGACCTGATGACGAGAAATTTGCGCCGCCGCATCGAAGTATATGTTCGCATAAAAAATGAAGCTTGCAAAAAGGAACTGCTGGATTATTTTAAAATTCAATGGCAGGATAATGATAAGGCAGTTTTGCTAACCCCTGATCTGCAGCAGCTACGAATTACAGCAGGCGCTGCGCCATCCGTGAATGCCCAACAATCAATTTATAACTATTTAGAAAGCAAAGGATGAACGCGATCGGCAGATATTTTTACATCTCTCATTTGAACAAGCTTCGCCTGAAGACGGTTTTTTATATTGCGCTGTCATGGACAATTATTGACTTCATTATCTTCCTTTTGAAAAATGACCAACAATCTCACAACTACAGCATTTGGTTTCGCGAGGGACTGATGTTTGGCGTAAGCCTTGCCATGGGTTATATCTTCGTTTTTCGCCTGCGCAGAATGTCGAGGAAATATCCCCTGTGGCTCAATTTCTTTTTGAAAAGTGTAATACTGTTGAGTTCCGCGTTGATTTTGACATTCATTATTCAGTTCTTCAACTCAATCATTATTTTAGGATTAAATGCAAAAAATGCATTTAGCCTTATAAAGGCTTATGCGTTATATGAAAATTGGCTGTTGCAAAAAATTATATACTGGCTGATCATTTTTTTCATCACCCAATTAATTCTGATCATTAATGAAAAATATTCACCCGGTGTGTTGATTGATATTCTTGCAGGGAGGTATGTCACTCCGAAAAACGAAACAAGGATCATCATGTTTGTAGACCTGAAAGATTCAACGCCGATTGCAGAAAAGTTAGGACATTATCTTTACTTTGAATTTATAAGGGACTTTATTTACAGGGTGTCGCAGGCGCTGATAGAATTCCAGGGAACGATCTACCAGTTTGTAGGAGACGAAGTTGTTTGCTCCTGGCTTTTAGAAAAAAACAATACCCGGAAGTGTCTTGATGCAGTAATAGAATGCAGGAAAAATATCCAGAAAAGAAGCGGTCATTTCAAGTCGAAATATGGGATTGTTCCGGAGTTCCGGGTTGGGATACATCTTGGAGAAGTGACGGTGGGAGAAATTGGAGTGATAAAAAAAGACCTGGCAATGAGTGGTGACACTATGAATACAACTGCAAGGATAAGGAGCGCATGCGCCGACCTGAACCAACACTTTGTAGTATCGAAAGCTTTTGTTGACAATATCGATTTAAAAAGCTGGCAAACGGAAAGTCTTGGAATGGTTGATTTAAAGGGAATTGAAAATAAAATAGAACTGTTCACGCTCAAAATATAACCTGTTCCCTTTTTGGAGAAAAAAAGTCACAAAACTGCGATTAAAAGCCGCTGCTGGCAGGCATAAGTCCCACTAAAATTCTTTGGTTTAAATTTTGATGATTAGAACACTTAAATCGACGTTGATACGATGGATACAGCTAAGCCTGGAGAACCAAAGAAGAAAAGAACTGCTTTAAATATTGTGGGACGCATCTTTGCGTGGATCATTGCGTCTGTTTTGCTCCTGATTGTTCTTGTACTTATTTTGATACAAGTTCCCGCGGTTCAAAACTTTGCCAGAAAAAAGATCGTCAGCTATCTCGAAAACAAAATCCACACCAAAGTAGAAATTGGCAAACTGGATATTGATTTTCCTACAGCTTTGTCTCTGCAAAATGTCTATATAGAAGATCAGAGTAAGGATACGTTGTTGTATGGAGGAGAAATAAAGGTAGACATTAGTATGATGCGCCTTTTGCGGAGCGACATTGAAATTCAGGAAATATTGTTGAGCAATATTACAGCCAAGGTTAAAAGAATGCCTCCGGATTCCAGTTTCAATTTTCAATTTATCGCCGACGCTTTTATGGGCGAAAAAACGCAGAAAAAAACGAATCCTGATTCCTCCACCATGCAGCTTAATATCGACCGGATATTGGTAAACGATACGCGAGTTGTTTTTTTCGATCCATACACTGGCAATGATATGGACCTCACGATCGGGCACCTGGACACTAAGATTTATAATTTTGATCCAACCCACCTTCTATTTGATATTCCATCAATCAAGCTTAATGGGCTCACAGGTTATTTCAATCAGATGAAACCCCTGCAGCAAACGGTGGCAAAAAGTGTGAATGAAGCGGCAGCAGTGCCTGACAATTACCTGCAGTTCAAGAACGAAGAAATCCAGCTTAGCAATGTAAATGTTGATTTCAACAGTGAACCATCGCAATTGGAATCATCCTTTATTATTGGTGATCTCCTAATCAATCCAAAGACTTTTGACCTGAAAAAAAGTATTATCAATTTTGATAGGGCGAAGCTTAGCAACTCAACGATTAAAATTCAAATCAATTCGACGGCGGCAAACATTCCTCCCCCGGACTCTGTGACGAATGCGCCGGAAACTCCTCCTTTCAAAATTATTTCTTCGGAGTTAGCAATCGAGAACAGCAATTTCAAATTCGATGACAAGGGGACGCCGGCTATCCCCGCAGGTATGGATTATTCTCATCTTTTTTTAAAGGACATTTTTCTTAAAGCGGAAAATCTAAATTATAGCACTGAGTCTACAATGATTTCCATCGAATCTGCCAGGCTGAAAGAACAGAGCGGATTTGTGTTGGATAATTTAACCACGGATTTTAAAATGTCTCCTTCACAAATCTCATTGGAAGACATGCTGCTGGAAACTCCCGGATCAGAAATAAAAAGATCAGCCATCATAAGCTTTCCTTCAATGGAAGCGCTGCAAAAAGACCCTGGGATGCTAGGACTTGATATTGATCTGGACAATAGCAAAATAGCCATGAAGGATGTGTTGCTGACGGTGCCGGCGCTTGGAGCACAAATGACAAACATTCCCTCCAATGCTACGTTGTATGTTGATGCAAGAATCACGGGAAGAGTGAATGACCTTAATCTCCGGAGCGTAGTATTGAAGGGCTTATCTGCCACAAGTATCGATGTGAATGGAACTATAAAGGGCTTGCCGGATCCAAAGAACATTTATGCAAATCTCGACATCAGGAAATTTCAATCGGGCCGAAATGATATTGTGGCATTGGCTCCTGCAAATTCGTTGCCTTCCAACATAAGTCTTCCTGAATCGTTTTCTGTTTCAGGAAAAATCAGGGGTGGAATGAATGATCTCTATACGAATCTTACTTTCAACTCTACACTTGGCGGAGCAAAGGCCGAAGGAACACTTCAAAATATAACAGATCAGAATAAAGCGCGCTATGACCTGACTTTAAACGCAAGAAATCTTAACATCGGCGCACTTATGAAGAATCCGCAACTTGGTTCCGTGACCGCCGACATTTCTGCGAAAGGTGTTGGGTTTAATCCTCAAACTGCGAATGCTACTTTCAAAGGAATGGTTTCGTCCGTCACATTGAACAAGTACAATTATAAGAATATAAACATGGATGGCTTGATCGCGGATAAAAACTATCGCATCAATGCATCGGTGCATGACCCAAACCTTTATGCCGATCTTCATGGCCGGGGTACATTTTTTGGAGAATATCCGTCAGTGCATTTAACTGCCAGCATTGACAGTATAAAAACGCTTCCACTCAATTTATCTACAGATGAAGTTATATATCACGGGAACATCAAAGCAAACTTCACAAACATAGATCCCAACAATCTTACCGGCGATGCGACAGTCACTCATTCGATCATTGTGTACAATGGAGAAAGAGCTACCCTCGATTCCCTGGAGATTTTTGCAAATAACAGCGGAGGAAATCAAAGCCTGATTTTAAAAAGTGATTTCGCATCTGCTACCATCATCGGGCAATATAAACTCACCCAACTTGGCGCTATCATTCAAAAGTCGATTGATCCATATTACAATATTTCGGGTGGCAACGATACGACGACAGTTGATCCTTATCATTTTTCCATTACTGCAGGAATCAATGACAATCCGGCTATCAGGGCATTTGTCCCATCGTTAGAAAAATTCAAACCGATCAAACTTTTAGGTCGTTTTGTAAGCGACAGCGGCTGGAGCGTTTACATGAAGGCTCCATATATCAAGATGGCAGGCACAGAGATTGACAGCCTTTTATTGCAGGCAAAAACTGCAACGGATGTCCTGGCATTCAAAACATCGTTCAGCGGATTGAAGAGTGGATCTTCCCTGGCTATGTACGCCACAAGTCTTGACGGAACAATGAGGGACAATGATCTCAAATTCACGCTGAAAGTGAAAGATGCAAAAGCAAAAAACAAATATTTATTAAGCGGTTCTCTTGACCAGCCATCGCCAAATAGTTATACGTTGAGTCTCGGTGCTGACACACTTTTACTTAACTATGATAAATGGAACATCGCTGCCGATAACGCAATTAGTTTGATAAGTGGTGATATTACAGCGAAGAATTTTTTACTAAGCCAGGGCTTACAGCAACTGAAGATTAACAGTGAAGGCGCGGGAACGAACAAGCCGCTTCGTATAGACTTCAGCAATTTTAACATTGCGACGATCACAGGTTTTATACAAAATGATTCGCTCATGGTAGGTGGCCTGCTGAATGGAAATGCGCTGATTAAAAATATTCAGACTCAGCCCAATTTTACAACAGATTTGACAATCCAAAACCTCAGCTACTACAAGGATACGCTCGGCACCCTTACAGCGAAAGTGAATAATAACCAGGCAAATACTTTCAATGCTGACATTTCACTCAAGGGTTTTGGAAATGATATTAGTATTATGGGTGATTATTTTTTAAAGCCGGAAAACAAAAGCAGTTACGACTTCGTGGTAAACATCAATACCTTCCAGTTAAAAACAGTTGAAGGTCTTTCCCAGGGTGCCATCAAGGATGCCCGCGGAAATCTTTATGGAAAAATAGCGTTAAACGGCTCGCTCGATGATCCTAACATCAATGGCAATATTCAATTTAATAATACTTCGTTTGTTGCCTCTACGCTTAACAACGTTTTCAAAATTGATAAAGAATCAATCGCTGTTATTAATAATGAAGGAATTCAATTTAATTCTTTTTCCATCCGTGATACGGCCAATAATCCTATTACGATTGATGGTATGCTAAACACGAAAAACTTTTATGATTATACTTTCGATCTTACTGTAAAAGCCAGGAACTTCCAGGCGATTAATTCTACCAGTAAAGACAACGAGCTGTTCTATGGTAAAATGGTTTTCTCAACAAACCTTGTCATAAAGGGAACACCAACGCAACCCAGTGTTACCGGCACTTTAGCTATTGACGATAACACAGACTTCACCATTGTAATGCCCCAACAAGATCCGGGTGTTTCAAAGAGGGAGGGGATAGTGCGGTTTGTAGATTACAGCGCCACAGCCGAAGATTCGCTATTGATGGTTCCTTACGATTCACTCAATGTTTCCCCGCTTATAGGATATGATATCTCTGTAAATATTACGGTGAGCAAACTTGCTACTTTTAATGTGATTGTGGATGCTGCCAACGGGGATTTTTTAAAGATTAGGGGTGCCGGTGAATTGACAGCCGGTATTGATGCAAGCGGAAAAGTTACACTGGTTGGCTCTTACGAAATTGAAGAAGGCGCATATAATTTATCGTTCAACTTTTTAAAACGAAACTTCATTATTCAAAAAGGAAGCAGGGTTGTATGGACTGGTGAGCCAACAACTGCTCAATTGGATGTTACAGCGATTTACGTTGCAAATACGGCTCCGCTGGATCTTGTACAAAACCAGATTACGAGTGATGCAACACTGTACAAGCAGAAATTGCCTTTTGAAGTGCACTTGACTATGAAGGGAGAATTACTGAAGCCGGATATTACATTTAATGTACTACTTCCTCCCGATAAAAATTACAACGTTTCAGGAGACGTAGTTACTACTGTTCAAAATGCCCTTACGCAGATAAGACAAGACCCCGGAGAAATGAATAAACAGGTATTTGCACTTCTGCTTTTAAACAGGTTTGTAGGTCAGAATCCTTTTGATAACAGCGGCGGCAGCTCTTTAAGCGCCGGCACATTCGCCGTACAAAGTGTGAGCAGGTTGCTCACCGAGCAATTGAATGACCTTACAAAGAATTTAATATCCGGTGTTGATATAGACTTCGACCTGGCAACCAGCCAGGATTTTACTACCGGCAGCCAGCAAACACGTACAGATTTAAATGTCGGCATTTCAAAGAGTTTATTGAGTGATCGGCTAACCGTAACTGTTGGTAATGATTTCCAACTCGGCGGCCCGCAAACCTCGGGTAACAAACAACAGAGTTTCGCAGGCAATGTTTCTATTAATTATAAGCTGAGTAAAGATGGAAAATATATGCTGCGTGCTTATCGTAAAAATGATTACACTGATATTATACAAGGCTATGTAATAGAAACGGGACTTGGCTTTATAATTTCTGCAAACTTTAATAAGCTCAACGAACTGTTTACTACAAAGGAACAACGCAGGAAGAAAAGGCAAATAAAAAAGCAAAATAAAATAGAGACCAAAGAGGAGGATGCAAAAAAAGAAGAAGAGCAAACTACTGCAGTTCCTACAAAAGCGAATGAGAATGATAAATAATATACAGGGAGCAATTTTTATTGCTTCACTCCTGTTTTTAGCGGCGTGTAATACAACCAAACTTGTCCCTAAAGGAGATGCATTATATACAGGAGCTACCGTGAAAATTGAAGACAGCACTCTATCAAAGAAAGAGAAAAATAATGTGATTGATCTTACAGAGCATCTTCCAAGGCCGCTTCCTAACAGCAAATTTTTAGGAATTCCTTTTAAATTATTTTTCTATAACCTTGCGGGCGATCCTAAGAAAAATGGTTTTATAAGAAAATTTCTCAGAAAATTAGGACAGCCTCCCGTTTTATTAAGCACTGTAAAACTTAATTACAATTCCAAAGTACTAAAAAATTACCAGGAGAACATCGGTTACTTTAATGCAGAAGCCAGCGGTGATACCGTTGTAAAAAACAAGAAAGGGCATGCTACCTATACCCTTTCCCCCGGGCCGTTGTACACTATTAATGAAGTTCAGTTTGATATGGATAGTTCTGCTTTGGGCAGATCAATTTTGGCAACAAAAGATAAATCCTTCCTTCATCCCGGCGATGCTTTTAACCTTGATATTGTAAAGGCCGAACGTACACGCATAGATGGACTTTTAAAAGAGGAAGGCTATTATTATTTTAGCCCCGACCTGTTAATAATAAATGCGGACAGCACAGTAGAGGTACATAAAGTAAACATGCACCTTCTTATAAAAGAAAAGACACCTGCAGTTGCTAAAAAGCCTTACATAGTTGATGATGTATATATTTATCCCAATTATAGAATTAATGGAAACAGAAATGATACCAGTCACATCAATAGTTCGCTTTATGACGGATATTATATAATTGACCCGCAAAAAAAATTCAAACCGAAATTATTTCCACGCATTTTAAGGTTTGATTCAGGAGATGTGTATAACAGGACAGACCATAACCTTACATTAAGCAGGCTTATTAACCTCGATGTTTTCAAATTCGTGAATAACAGGTTTGAGCTTTCGCAGAATAGCCAAGGCGATACAGGCAGATTAAACACTTACTATTACCTTACCGCCCTGCAACGAAAAACTTTAAGGGCTGAAGTATCAGGCAATACTAAATCCAATAATTATGTCGGATCGCTTGTGACATTCACCTTTAAAAACAGGAATATTTTTCGTGGAGCAGAGCATTTATCTCTTCATGCTAATGTCGGCTCGGAAGTACAGGCCAACGGCAGACAAAGGGGTTATAATTCTTATACACTCGGCGGTGGAGTTACTTTTTCTATTCCGAAGTTTGTAGTTCCCTTTTTTAAATTCAATACAACTAATGCCTTTGTACCAAGCACAAAAATTGAATTAAACTATGATCTGCTGAACAGGAGAAAACTATATACACTTAATTCCCTTACTGCACAATTGGGATATGAATGGAAGCCTGATATAAATACAGAACATCAATTTAATCCATTCGTAGTAAACTATGTAAAAGCGATTAATGTTACCCAAATTTATCTAGATAGTCTTGCTAAAAACCCCATCCTGAAACATGCAATAGATACGCAGTTTGTGTTAGGTTCCAATTACACATATACAAGAGATCCGTTAATTAGTGATCCTTTGGCAAACGGTTTTTATTTTAGCGGCCTCGCAGATCTTTCTGGTAACGTTGCGGGCGTGTTAATTAAACCCGATGCTACAGATGGCAAGAAAAGATTGTTTGGAACACAAATTTCTCAATACATAAAAACGCAACTTGAAGGAAGGTATTATTATAATTTCAGTAAAAAGCTTCGTTTAGCCAACCGGGTTATATTCGGGTTTGGCTACCCTTATGGAAACTCTACAGAACTACCTTTTATAAAACAATTTTTTATCGCAGGAAATAATAGTATCAGAGCTTTCAGAAGCCGATCAATAGGTCCGGGCACTTACAGGGATCTTAATGCAGATAGCCTGGCTTTTTTTCCCGATGAATCAGCAGATATAAAACTGGAAATGAACAGCGAGCTAAGGATTAAGGTTAACAATATAATTGAAGGAGCTCTTTTTGTGGATGCAGGAAATATATGGTTGTATAATAAAGACATCAATCGGCCAGGGGGCGAGTTTACAAAAGACTTTTTTAATCAATTGGCGGTGGGTACCGGCATTGGTTTACGCCTTAACCTGACGATCCTTTTATTAAGAATAGATTTAGCCACGCCATTAAGAAAGCCATGGCTGGATCCGGGAAACAGGTGGGTACTCAATCAAATAAATTTCGGCGATAAGCAATGGAGAAGACAAAATCTTATTTTAAATTTAGCAATAGGTTATCCATTTTAATTTTTAAATTGGAAGGTAAATAAATTGGTCATGACGAAGCGTAGCCTCACAACACTTTTAATCTCGCTGTTATTAAGTTGCAATTCTGGTTCAGATCAATCTAAAGATGAAGAAACCGTTGTGGTGGAGGATACGGTCTATGAATTTCCTGCAACCGCCGGGGCAGATTCTTTAGTTGTGATAAGAAATTCTCCGTCGCTATGGAGAGCCGAATTTGAAGACAGCACAAACTCATATAGGATCTACAAACCATTGGATAATCGTCTTGATACCCTCACGGCAACAAATGTTGTTTCGTTAATAAATGTAAACTGGGATTCAATTTATTTGAATTTCGAAAGAATTTCGCATGATACGATGTATGTCACGATTCCCGACAGTCGCTACCTTACACAAAATTTAGGCAGCACCGGCGCCGAAAATTACATGGCATCCACAACTTTCTCACTCACGGAGCTAAAAGGAGTTCAATTTGTAAATTATCGGTTCACCGAAGGCGATCATGCATCACCCGGTGTTTACAGCAGGAAGAGTTTCAACTATTATAAATAGCTTTTCGCTTTATGAAGTTTTTTGAACATCACTTGACAACCAGGTAATTTAAAGCCATAACGCCGTTGTGGAATTTTTTCGTGCTCAGCAGTGATAACTTTACTCGGTCTTTGATACCACTGAATAATTTAATACCGTTTCCGAGAATCACCGGATTTATAAAAAGCCAATATTCATCAATAAGGTTATAATTCATCAGGGTATGTGCGGCGCCCGGGCTCCCAAAGATCAGGATGTTTTTTCCCGGCATATTTTTTAGTTTTTCGATTTCCGGAAAAATGTCAGTTCCTAAGACCTTTGTATTCTTCAGAGAGGAAATGTCGAAGCCTCGTGACATAACAACTTTCTCAACTGCGTTGTACCAGGCGGAATGCTCTCGGTCATGCTTTGATGCATCCGGCTTCTCCCCTGCCTGTGGCCAATAACTCTGCATCATATCAAAAGTGACACGACCGTAAAGTGCCGTATCCGCTTCGTCCGTGAGCTTTGCTGTCTCATCAAAAATTTCTTCATCCACAGCAATCCAATCCATTTCTCCGGCCGAGCCGGCTACATATCCGTCGAGCGACACATGCACGCTTAAAACCAATTTTCTCATAACAATAAATTTGAGCAGTC